>DASUNL010000123.1:0-16554 GCA_036277175.1 Pyrinomonadaceae bacterium
ACAAGTTGGAGAGTGAGCGTCTGGGCGTCGATAATCGTCTGAGCGAAGTCAACCGCGCGCTGACCGAACGCAAGCACCTCGACAACCAGCGACGCGCGGAGGCGCGCGAGACGGAGCGTCTGACGCGCACGGTCGCGCAGCTTGAGCGAGAGGCGCGCGAGCTTGAGCGGGCTTCGCAAGAGGCCGAGCGCGCGCCCGCGCTCGAAGCCGAGGAGCGCGAGTTGACCGGGCAGGCCGCTCGCCTGCGCGCGGCAATCGAGCGCGACGAGCGCGTCCGCGCCGAGACGCGCGGCGGCGTGTGTCCGATACTCGGCGAAGAATGCACGAGCTTCAAAGAGGGACGTTCGTTCGACTCCTACTTCGCCGAGCAGCTTCAATCAAACCGCGCGCGGCTCGCGTCGGTCGAGCGTGAGTCGGCGCGCGTCGTCGGCGAGGTGCGCGCGGCGCGCGAGGCCGAGAAGGCGCAGGCCCGCTTCGAGACGACGCGGATGCGGCTCGCGCAGGAGCGCGCGCTACTGACGGAGCGCGAGGCGTCGCTCGCGCGCCTCGACCAACAACTCGCGGCGCTCCCGAAAGCGACCGAGGCTCTGCGCGACGAGTTGCAGTCGGAACTGTTCGCCATGGACGCGATGTGGAAGGCGGCACGCGAAGACGCTTTGCGCTACGCCGAGCTTGAGTCGGCGCGCGAGCGTCTCGTCGAAATCGAGCGCGAGGGCAAGGCGAAGAAGGAGGAGCGCGACGCGGTGGCCGCCGCCGCCTCGGCCGCCGGCCGACTCGAACAGGACATCCGCGACGCGGACGAAGCCCTGCGCGCGCTCGGCGACCCGCGCGGGCGCTCCGTCCTGCTCCGCGCCGAAGCGGCGCGCGAAGAGTCTCTCCGCACAGAGCTTCAGGGCGGGCGCGACGCCCTCGCCGCGCTCGAAGCGCAGAGGCGCGAGGGCGAGGCGGCGCTCGCAAAGTTCACCGACCTCGACGCGCGCTGGGCCGCGCTCGCCGCGCGTCGAGAGGAGACGGCCACGGCGCACCGCGAGTATCTTGAGAGCAGGTCGCTCGCCGACACCTTGCCTGCGCGCGAGTCGGAGTTTAATGACGCGGGCGCGCGCGCGACGCAAACGAGCGACGAAGAGCGCGCGGCGCGCGAAGCTCATGAGCGCGCCGCGTCCGTGTACGACCGCGAGCGTCACGACCGCGAGCGCGGCGCGCTGGCTCTGGCGCGCGAGCGCGCCGCCGCCACGTCCGCCAAACTCGACGCCGCGCGCGAAGACGCCGCGCGACGCCGCGCCGAGCTGGAACGATTGGACGAAGTGCGCGCCGCGTGGCACGAGGAGCTGCGCGCGATTGAGCGTCTGGAAGAGCTGCACGAGACGACCGACTTCGTGCGCGACGTTCTGCGTCAGGCCGGGCCGCTCGTCACCGAGAGTTATCTCTACAACATCTCGATTGAGGCCAACCAGCTCTTCCGCGAAATCACGGGCGAGGGCGGCCGCGCGCTGCGTTGGACGAAGGACTACGAAATCGTCGTCGAGGACGGCGCGGACGTTCTGCCGTTCACGAACCTCTCGGGCGGCGAGCAGATGGTCGCCGCCTTGTCAGTCCGCCTCGCTCTGCTCAAACAACTCTCCGACATCCGCGTTGCCTTCTTCGACGAGCCGACCGTCAACATGGACGCCGAGCGGCGCGAGCGCCTCGCGCAGCAGCTCGGGCAGGTCAGACACTTCGAGCAGCTCTTCGTCATCTCGCACGACGACGCCTTCGAGCAGACCGTCGACCACGTCGTCCCGGTCACGCGCGCGACGCAGGAAGCGGCATGAAGGAAGTCCGCATCTTCTGCGACGGGTCGAGTCTCGGCAACGGGCAGGAGGTGACGCGCGCGGCGGCCGTCGCGCTTCTCGGCTACCGCGACCGTTGGCGCGCGTTCGGCGAATTTCTCGGACACGCGACGAACCAGCAGGCCGAAATCGTCGCGGCCGCCGTCGGGCTCGAAGTCCTGACCGAGCCGTGCCGCGTGCGCCTTTCGACCGACTCGCGCTACGTCGTCGAGACGATGTGCGGGCGCTTCCGGCGCAAGTCGAATCAAGAGTTCTGGGCGCGTCTCGACCGCGCGGCCGAGGGCCACAAAGTCAGTTGGGAGTGGGTCAAAGGCCACGCCGGGCACGCCGCGCAGGAGGCCGTCGACGCGGCCGCGCGCAAAATCGCCGCTCTCGGCCGCGCCGACGAAGAGGTGCTGCGCGCGGCCGTGGCGGCTGTCGCCGACACGCTGGTTTGAAGTAGAATCGCAACTCCCCGACCGCAGACGGAATCTAACTTCCAGCACCAGACTCGAAGCCGGAGCAGAATTTCCGCACACACGACCGATGCCCAACGAACGCCGCCGACACACGCGCCCACGCGCCACGCGCGCCCGCCTCGCGCGGCCGGCCCTCGTCGCGTGCGCGCTCGTCGCGTTGGCTTTCGTCGGATTGTTCGTTACAGCGAGCGCACAAAAATCGGCCTCGCGCGGCTGGCTGTGGCAGAACCCTCTGCCGCAGGGCAACGCCATCTACGCCGTGCGCGTCGCCTCGGACAAACTGAACGGATGGGCGGTCGGCTCCGACGGCGTCATCCTGCGCACGCGCGACGGCGGCTTCCGATGGGAGGAGCAGAAGTCTCCGGCCGCAGTCTCGCTCTACGGGCTGTTCGTCAAAGACCGCCGGACGGCCGTCGCCGTCGGCGCGCGCGGTTTAGTTCTCACGACCTCGAACGGCGGCAACTCTTGGCGCGCGCAAGTGACGGGGACGACGCAACACTTGTTCGCCGTCGCGTTCACTTCGGACGCGCGGCACGGTTGGGCCGTCGGCAGTTACGGGAGCGTCATCGCCACGAGCGACGGAGGCC
Source organism: Pyrinomonadaceae bacterium (assembly GCA_036277175.1). GTDB lineage: Bacteria > Acidobacteriota > Blastocatellia > Pyrinomonadales > Pyrinomonadaceae > DASQDT01. Next base: position 2,875 of record DASUNL010000123.1, read on the forward strand.
GCACGTGGAAGGAACAGACGCCGGGCGTGCGCTCGCACCTCTACGCGGTCGCCTTCGCCGACGCGAAGGTCGGTGCGGCCGTCGGCGAGAAGGGTACGCTTCTCGTCACCGAGGACGGCGGCGCGACGTGGGCGAAGCGCGACACGGGCGGCGAGTTGCCTCTGACGAGCGTCGCCTTCGCGGGCTCGTCGAAGAGGGCGGTCGCCGTCGGCTTCGGCGGCGCGGCGCTGCGCACCGACGACGGCGGAAAGACTTGGTCGCGCATCCCCCTCGTCACGCGCTCAGACCTGCTCTCGGTCTTCTTTACGGACGAGGCGCACGGCTGGATTGCCGGCGACGAGGGCCGCGTGCTCTCGACCATGAACGGCGGCGCGACGTGGTTTCCGGTGAGCGTCAAGACCAGCCCGCGACTCGCGGCCATCCACTTCGTCGACGAGAACACGGGGTGGGCGGCCGGGCGCGACGGCTTGATTTTGCGCACCGACGACGGCGGGCTCGGCTGGCGTCGTCTGACCGAGGGCGGGCGCGATGACCTCTCCGACATCTTCTTCCTCGACGGCTCGCGCGGGTGGGCCGTCGGCGCGCGCGGCCGCGTGCTCTTCACCGACTCGGGCGGCAAGCGTTGGTCGCTTCTGCCCTCGGGCGTCACCGCGCAGCTCAACCACGTCTTCTTCGCGGACGAAGAGCGCGGGTGGGTCGTCGGCGAGGGCGGGCTTATCTTGCGCACGACGACGGGCGGCTTCATGTGGGAGCGCGCGTGGCAGCACGAGACGAAGGTCGACCTCTTCGGCCTCCACTTCCGCAACGAACGGCTCGGCCTCGCCGTCGGCGCGCGTGGCACGATACTGCGCACCGAGGACGGCGGCGAGACGTGGCGTCTGTGCCTGACGAAGTCGGTCGACTGGCTCGAAGCCGTCTCGTGGGTTGACGACAAGACGGCCGTTGCGGTCGGCTCGAACGGCGCAATCTTGCGCACCGAGGACGGCGGCGAGACGTGGCAGTTCGTCGAGTTGAACGCGAAGGAGTGGCTCTACGCCGTCGCCTTCTACGACGCGACGCGCGGCTACGCCGTCGGCCAGAGGGGTCTCATTCTGCGCACCGACGACGGCGGCAAGACTTGGCAGGATCAAGAAGCCGACGTCAGCGTGAACCTCTACGCCGTCGCCGCCGCCGGGCGCGACGACGCGATTGTGGTCGGCGAGCAGGGCCGCACGCTTGAGACGCGCGACGGCGGCGAGACGTGGGAGACACTGTCGAGCGCGACGAGCGCGTCGCTCTTCGGCGTCGCCTATCACGGCGGCGACGAGGCTTGGGTCGCGGGTCGCGGCGGCGCGATTTTGCGTCGCACCGACGGCCTCGCCACCGTCCAAATCCCGCGCCCCAAACTGCCGCCCATCCTGCGCGGCGCGCCCAAAACGCGCCCCGACGACCCCACGGCCCTCGCCCCACTCTTCGACGACGACATCCCGCGCGCCCTCCCCCCGCAACTCAAAAAACCCGACCCCAAGCCTTAGAAGGCAGTGACGAGCAAGCGTTCAGCATTCAGCGTTCAGCATTCAGCTTTTATGGAGCGGACGAGGGGTTGCGTCGAATCGCGGCCGCGTCTATGTCGCGGCGGATGCCGTGAGCTGAAAGCTGACGGCTGAACGCTGACAGCTATCCCGTCACTAGTCACTGTCCTTTTGCCTTTCTAGTTCCAGTCTTGCGGGATGAAGTCAACGGCGACGACTTCGCCGTCGGCCTGTGCGCGCGCGGGCGTCGCGGGGCGGTAGGTGACGAGGACGCGGTTGGCGGGCGTGCGCAGGCCGCACTCGATTTGACGCTTCACTTCGGTCGTGTAGGTGACGAAGGTGATGCGTCGCAGCTCGCCTTTGTGAAGGCGCAGGGTGCGGCCGTCGTCGAGGCGGAAGCGCAGATGGACGCCGCCCTCGTCGGGGCACTCTATGTCGAGGAGAAAGCCGAGGCCCTGCGACTCGCCGTCGGCCGCTCTACGCAGCGACGCGGCCGAAGGGCGTTCGGGCGTTTCATCTTCGACGACACCCGCGCCCGCCGCTTCGCGCTCGCGCCGCTCGCGCTCGACGCGCTCGGCCGTCTCAATCGTGTCGAGCACGGCGCGCGCACGCGCGCGGTCGCGCGCCTCGCCCCCGTCAGCGGAGGCGAGCGGCGCGGCGATGCGGCGCGCCTCGGCGTACTCCTTTTTGCGCATGTGCAACTCGGCGAGCGTGAGCGCGTGCGAAGTGCGTCCGGGCGCGAGTTCGGCCGCGCGTCGGACGAGTGCGATTGATTCGTCGAGCTGTTCGCCCGCGAGCAGGTTGACGAGCGCGAGCAACTCGTAGGCGGGCGCGAAGTCGGGCGCGAGCGCGATTGCGCGTGTCAGTTCCGCGCGGATGCGCGCGGTGCGCTCCGGCGTCGGCTCGACGAGCCAACGGTCGCCCTCGCCCGCGACGCCCGCCAGCGCGAGCGCCAGATAGAAGTGCGCGAGGTGGCTGCGCGTCCCCGCGCGCGCGGCGCGCTCGAAGTGTTCGACGGCCTCGCCGTGTCGCTCCTGCTTGATGCGCAAAGCTCCGAGCGCGGCCCGCGCGTAAGCCAAGTCTGGGTCGAGACGGACGGCGCGCGTCAGGTGTTCTTCGGCCGCGTCGAAGCGTTTGACGTGCAACAGCAAGTCGCCCAAGTAAGCCTCGCGCTCGGCCTCGGCGAGCGCAGATGCGTGCATCTCCGGCTCGGGTTCGAGACGGCCGCCGAGCGCAATCTCGTCGGACGGATAAGCGCCGCGCTCGACGTACTGTCGCAGCTCGCCCTCCAACGTTTCGGGCGTCGCGCCGAACGCGCGGCGGAAGGCGTCCACGCCCGACGCCTCGCCGCCGTCGAGCAAGCGGACGTAAGCGTCGAACTGCGCGCGGCCCGCCGCGCCGCGCCCGTGCAAAAAATAATGGACGAGCGCCCAAGACTCGGCGTAGAAGAGGCCGGTGCGCTCGCGCGCGTCGTCGTGCAGCTGCGAGGTCGCTTCGAGCGAGACGAGGCGGCCCAAGGGGATGAAACGCTCGCGCCGGAGCAGTTGCGCGTGTCGCGCGACGGCGCGGCCCAGACGCACCTTGCGCTGGTTGTCCGTCAGCTCGAACGTGCTGTAGTACTCGGCCAGCCCCTCGTTGAGCCACGCGGGCGTGTTGCGCATGTTGTTGCGCACGAGCAGGTGCGCGTACTCGTGGAAGATGACGGAGTAAGGGTCTTCGGCGCGGTGCGCGGCCGTCAAGGCGATGAAGTTGGCTTCGGGGCCGGCGGCGAAGTAGCCGGCGACCTCGGACGTGCGGCCCTCGCGCGCGGGCTTGAAGGGGGCGAAGGCCGCGTCGTCGCGGAAGACAACGACGTTGACGGGGACGCCCGACGAGAGGCGCGAGCCGCGCGAGAAGAGCGAGAAGGCTTGGCGGAACTGTTCGAGGCGCAAGGCGACGCGGCGTATCTGCTCCTCGGTCGCGTCGCCGATGAGCGTGAAGTTGCGCGACGTGACGCGCGTCCAAGTCCTCTCCCGCTTCGCCGACGCGAAGGCGCGCGCGCCCGCGCCCGGCGGCAGCAGAAGCAGCAGGCCGAGCGCGGTCAGAAAGAGTCTTGCGGGTCGGGGCGTCATCGCGCGGGAATCGTTTTAATGGATGAGGGAAACGCCGGCAAGGATGTACGGCGGCGGGGGCGAGAAAAGTAGAGGGCGGGCGGAAATCAACTTTTCCGCCCGCCCTCTTTGAAAAGGTTGTCGGCTCGTCGGCCGACGGCGCGCGCTTTTTTTAAGTGCGAACCGGGTGATCCTTCGCGTAGCTGTAGGCGAAGTAGGCGGCGAGCACGTGTGCGACCCAGCCGAGCATGCCGGCCGAGCCGATCCAAGAGACGCCCGTCAGGAGCAGCCAGATGAGGCCGATGAGAATCTGCCCGTTGTAGATTTGCCCGAGGCCGGGGATGAGAAAGCTGAGTAGTCCTGCCAGAAACGGGTCACGCATATCGTTTATATCACCTCCGTCGCGAGGCTATACGCGCAAGGGTCGGGGTTTGTTCGCCGTAAACTCGGGGCGGCCGCGCGTCGCTTATGACTTACGACTTCGGGCCGGCGTCGGCGCGTCGCACGTCAACAATCTCTCCGCGAAACATGCGCAAGACCTCCTGCACCTGCGGTTGCTGCTCGGCCCACTCGCGCAGGCGTTGCTTCTCCAGACGCTCCTCCTCGTCCTTCGAGAGCGGAGCGACGTTGCCGCCGTCCGACGCCGACGACGCCGCCGCCATCGCGCCCGGCTCGATGAGAGTGACGCTGACCTGCGTCTCGTGTCCGAGCGCGGCGCGGCACGCCTCGCGCAGGATGCGCGTGTTGTCGGGCTTGAGCAGGAGGTCGCGCAGGTGCTTGGCGTCGGGCGCGAACTCGACGTGCAGCGTCTCGTCTTCGACGCGCACGCGCCGCGCGCTCTCGACCGCGACGGCGAGAAAAGGTTTGCGCCGCTCGTCTAAAGCGCGCTTGATGCGGGCGACGGGGTCGTCGGCCGACGAAGCCGCCGAGCCTGCGTGCGAGGCCCACGAAGACGTGCTCGTGGGGACGCCCGCGCCCGCGTAGTCGCCGCGCCCGCCGTTCTGCTGAGCGCCCGCGTGCGCGTCCGGCGCGACGCGCGGCGCGGCCTCGCCGCCGGAGAGTGAGAAGCCTGCGGTATCGCGCCCCGCGTTCCACGACGCATCGTAGTCGTCGACGGGGAAGGGCGGCGCGTCGTCGCTTGGTGCGAACGAAGACGGGAGGGCGTCAGTGTTCGCGTTCGCCTGCGCGGAGACGAGCTTGAGCGCGGGGGCTTGCGCAGGCGCGTGCGCGGATGGAGGCGGCGCGCCACCGGTCGGCGTCCGCGCGGGCGTCGCCGTCTGCGCGTGTGTCGTTGCTTGCGCGTGCGTCGTCGGCTGCGCTTGACGCGAATCGGTCTGGATGTGACCCGCCGCCGTGCGTCCGCCGCCGCCGACACTTCCGCCGCCCGCGTTGCCGCGACGCGCGGGCGTCGGCGACTGTGGAGGAGGCGCGGAGCCTCCGCTCGCGACAGGCGCGCGTCCCGTGCGCAGAGCCTCTTCGAGCGCGTCGAGGCGTTCGAGGAGTTGCGCGAGCGGGGCGAGGCGTCGCATCTCGACGAGCTTCACCAAACCGATTTCGAGTTGATAGCGCGGGTGCGCGCTCTCGCGCAGGTTGCGCTCGGTCTCCGTCAGGCTGTGGAAGAAACGCACGAGGTCTGACTCGGAGAAGTGCGCGGCCGTCTCCACGAGTTCCCTGCGCTCGGCCTCGACCACGTCGGCGAGCGCGGCGTCGCCCGCAGCCTTGGCGACGAGCAGATCGCGGACGTGCGACATCAGGTCGCGGCAGAAGTTGCGCAGGTCGTGCCCGCGCGCGACGAGGTCGGCGACGACGGCCAAGACGTCCGCCGGGTCGCGGTTGGCGACCGCACGCATGACGCGACCGCGCAGCTCCGCGCCCGCGATTCCGAGCGCCGTCTCCACGTCCGACGCCTCGATGCGTCCCTCGCTGAAACTGATGACTTGGTCGAAGGCCGACTGCGCGTCGCGCATCGAGCCTTCGCCCGCGCGCGCCACTTCGCGGAGCGCGTCGTCCGCGACTTCGATTCCCTCAGCCGAGGCGATGAGCTTCAGGCGCTCGAAGATTTTGGCGGCCGAGATGGTGCGGAACTCGAACTGCTGGCAGCGCGAGAGAATCGTCTCAGGGACTTTGTGCGCGTGCGTCGTCGCCATGATGAAGAGGACGCGCGGCGGCGGCTCTTCTAAAGTCTTCAGGAGCGCGTTGAAGGCCGGGCCTGAGAGCATGTGGACTTCGTCGATGATGAAGACCTTGTAGCGGTCGCGCGCGGGGCGGATGCCGACGGTGTTGATGATGGCGTCGCGCACGTTCTCGACGCCGGTGTTCGACGCGGCGTCAATCTCCAACACGTCAATCGAACGCCCCTCGGCAATCTCCTGACAGGACGGGCACTGGTCGGGGTCTTTGGTCGAGCAAGGCGTCGGAGTCGGGCGGTCTGACTTGTGGCAGTTGACGGCCTTCGCCAAAAGACGCGCGGTCGTCGTCTTGCCGACGCCGCGCGCGCCCGAGAAGAGGTAGGCGTGGTGCAGGCGTTCCGACTCGATGGCGTTGCGCAGCGTGCGCGTGATGTGCTCTTGGCCCGTCACCTCCTCGAAGGCTTGCGGACGCCACTTGCGCGCGATGACCTGATAAGACATAGGAAGCCGTTAGCGTTTAGCCGTTAGCTCTGAGCCGTTTGTTTTTAGCTGGCGGCTTTGATTTTTTCCATCAACTCGATGCGGTTGCCGAACGGGTCGAAGAGCGAGAAGCGGCGCATGCCGGCCGCGTCGCGCTCGTCGCGCGTCGCGACGCCCTGCGCTTCGAGATAGCGGCGGACGCCCGCGATGTCCTCGACCTCGAAGGCCGGGTGGCGTTTCGTTCGCGCCAACTCGTCCTCGACGCTGACGTGGAGTTGTATGTCCGCCATCTCGAACCAGACGCCGCCGCTCTCGCGCAGCTCCGACGGCTTCGGTATCTCTCGGAGTCCGAGCAGGCGGCCGTAGAAGTCGCGTGCGTCCGCTTCCGCCCCGCGCGGGATGCAGACCTGAACGTGGTTGATGCGTGTGAAGTTGATTCGCACGTGCGGCCCCGAAAAACGAAAAGAGTTGCCGCTCGAAGCGGCTTGCACTCAAAGGAGCGCGGCGACGCTGGATTGTGCTCCAAACGTCCGCGCTTCGGCAAGCCCGACGCCTCGGCCGGCAACTCTCTCGCGATGTGGCCAGACTCCGGACCGACCCGCAACACACGCCGCCGCCGCTACCGTTGCTCCGTTCCCGGCCTGGCGGGGTTCGCGGGGCAAGGCGTTGTGCGGAGCCCGAAGTCTGATAAATTGGCAAATAGCTGTTGAGCTATCGAGCTGCTAGCTTAACATAGTTTCGGCTAACGACTAACTGGCGGAGAGGGTGGGATTCGAACCCACGGTACGGTTCCCCGTACACAGCATTTCCAGTGCTGCCAGTTCAACCACTCCTGCACCTCTCCCGCTCCTGATGGCAAGTAACAATCACCGAGATTTCAAACAATCGACGGCCGTGAGAGCATAGCCCATCACGGCAATTCTTGTCACGCGAGCACCCCGGCGACCTTTCACCCAGCGACCTTTCACGCGAGACGCTCTACGTAACGTCTACCTGCCCGCCGCGTCGTCGCTCGCGGGTCGGCCGGAGAGCGAGTGCGGCGAGTTGAGGTGCGCGCCGTCGTCGACGCCGACGGCGTGGCGGTCAACCAGCTCGCCGCCGAGCCAGCCCGTCGCGCCCGCCAAGGCGAGGCCCGCGAACGACAGCAGGAGCGCCAGCGTGTCGGGCACTTCGGGCGCGTCGCGCCGCATGAGCCAACTCCCGGCGAAGAGGAGCAGCACAAAGACGTTCCCTAGGCCGTGCAGCGCGCCGACCGACTTGGCGCGCGTCCCCTTCGGAATCGCCAGCCAGTCTATTAAACCGAACGGCGCGGCGACCAGCCCGCCGACGATGCCCGCGATAATCATCCAGTAGGCCACCGTCGCCATCGTCGCGTTTCCCCAGACGAGGTAGATGACGTCGAAGATGACGGCCGTCGCCAGCAGGCCGAACGGGAAAGGAATCAATATCTGGTGTAACGGGTGTCCAAGCACCTTGGCTTTGCTCTCCATCCCCCTCCTCCTTACGTTTGCGCGCGGCGCGCCGCACGCGCCGAGACGCGGTGTGCAATGTCACGTCCTTCCGTCCGCACCTCTTCGGCGGCGAGGGCGACAAAGTTCTTAACAAGCGGCGGCCCTGTACTTTAAACGCCCAACGTCGCGGAAGTGTCACCATCGGCGCTCACAAAAAAATAAAGGGACAGGGCCGAAGCCCCGCCCCTTATCATTTCATTAAGTCGTCGGGTCGGGAGAGGTCGCGCGTTCCGCGCCGGTCGCGTCGGGGCTGTTTTTATTGAGCCGGGGAGCGTGTTTGATGAATTATCACGTGCACTTGATGCGGGCCGTGTACGCCCATCGAGATGGTCTGTTCTACGTCCGCGGTGCGGCTGGGGCCGGTGATAAAAGTCATGGCCTGCGGAGGTGTTGCGTCCGCGTTGAATTTAGGGCGGGCGTGATTTAGAAGATGGCTTAGCGAAGCGACGATGCGGCCGGCATCGAGCAAACAGACGTGGACGAGTGGTAAGAGGGAGAGCAGGCGGTGTTGCTCTCCGCCCGTGAGGAGAACAAGCGTGCCTGTGTCGGCGATAGCATAATCCGCGGTGGTCACGCCGATGACGGCGTCGAGGAGATGACGCCGGTATTCGTCCGTCAAATGAGCGGCTCGCGAATCCCGCGACGGCGACTCCGCGCCGGGGCCGGCGGCCGAAGCCGCGCTCTCAGACGGCGGCGGATAAAGTAAGCTTACGTTTTGGCGTGTGAGTTGCTCGACGATTTGCGGATGGCTCGCCCTGACGGTGTGGTTCAAGGCGACGACGGGCTTGCCGGCGTCGCGTGGTAGAAGGCTTGTCAGGTAGTCCCCGATCTCCTCGTCGCTTTGCGCTTGCCGACAGAAACCCGCGACGCTCTGCAACTCCGCGCAAAACCTGTCCGCCAAGTCTTCGGCCCTGATTGATTCGAGACCGCCGACGTATTCCGGGAGTGGCTCGTGCGGCCGTGATAGTCCGGCACGATTATTGGCGGCGCGAACACGGGCTAGAATCTTTTCCTTATTTGTCGACATTCTTTCCTGCCAGCAGCGCTTGAGAATGCGCGTTGTCTACCTGCGGCCTTTGCGAGGCCGCGCGAGGGTGAAGTCGCCCGCCGGACGCCGCCCACTGCTCCCTAAACGAACGCGCGGGTAGCGTCTTCATGTCTCGCGTGGCAGTCCAGCGCGAAAGCGGCCACATCGAGTTACGCGAGCCGTCCTTGCCGCCCGGTAACTTCTGCGCGAGACGCGCCAGACGAGCGGCGAGACGATAGCGCGACGCCCTCTTCACCGTCATCGCCCATATTCTAAACATTAATTTCTCAGCCCGATTGCCGAGACCTCGGCCGCTGCCCGCCGAGGGAAAACCTCGCGGATGGATGGAATCCTGCCGGCGCGCGGGGTCTGAAGATTGCGGCGCAGGTGCGCGCGCCGCATACGCATCAGGGACGGCGTACGGCTCGACCATCGAGGCCGGCTCTTTAATTTCATGGCGTAGTTGTAGAAGCATGCCCGGGATATCTATCTTCACAGGGCAGACGTCGCGACACGCGCCGCACAAAGTTGAAGCGAAAGGCAGATCCGCGGCCCGCTCGCGTCCTATCAACTGCGGAGTCAGTATCGCCCCGATCGGGCCGGGGTAAATCCAGCCGTAGGCGTGTCCGCCGATTTTTTGATAGACCGGACAGGCGTTGAGACAAGCACCACAGCGTATGCAGTTGAGGGACTCGCGCAGGTGCGCGTTGCCGAGAATCTCCGTGCGCCCATTGTCGAGGATGACGACGTGAAGCTCCTCGGGGCCTTCTTCGTGAGGCGCGCGCTTTGTGCCCGTCAGGAATGAGACGTAGGAAGTGATCTTCTGTCCCGAGGCGGCGCGCGGCAGCACTTGCAGAAATACATTCAGGTCTTCGAGTCGGGGGATCACCTTCTCGATGCTCATCAGAGCGACGTGGACGCGCGGGAGTGTGGTCGCCATCCGAATGTTGCCTTCGTTTTCGACGAGCACAATCGTGCCCGTCTCGGCCACCGCGAAGTTTACGCCCGTGATGCCCATCCCGGCTCGCGCGAATCGCTCGCGCAACACGCGGCGGGCGATGGCCGTGATCTGCTCCGTATCATCCGCGCATGAGACTTGGAGTTTGTCCGTGAAGAGGCTGGCGATTTCGCCGCGAGACTTGTGAATGGCGGGGGCGGTGATGTGCGACGGGCGCTCGCCCGCGAGCTGCACGATGTATTCGCCGAGGTCGGTCTCGACCGCTTCGACTTCGGCCGACGCGAGCGCGCTGTTGAGTTCGATCTCTTCGGTCATCATCGACTTGCCCTTGACCGCCAAACGCACGCCACGACTCTGCGCCAGAGACGTGATGTAGCGGTTGGCCTCCGCGGCGTCGTTGGCCCAGAACACGCTCCCGCCCCGCCGCTCCACGTTGGCCGCAAACTCTTCGAGGTAGTGGTCGAGGTGCGCCAGCGTATGCTCTTTAATCTCCCTCGCCCGCTCGCGCATCCGCTCCCACTCCGGGCCGAGCACGGACAGGGATGCGTCGCGCGACTCTTTGTGTTTTGTCGTGGCGTTCGAGAGCGCCCGCTGAAGCTGTGCGTTCGCGAGGGCGACGCTCACGCCGTCGGCGAAACTCGCCTGCGGCGAGCGGTCATTGGTACTGCCGTGCGGCATGGCTATGCCGCCTCCGAGAGGGCGGGGCGTTGGCGTTCCAATCCGGCCCAGAACCCTTCGAGGTAATCGAGCATTTCCGAACAGCCTTTGCGCAGTGAGCCCTCCGCCTCTTTCGGCACAGACTCCAGAGCGTGCATCATCGCGTCTTCGTGCTGCTCTTCGAGGGCGCGGTGGAACGTCCAGTAGACGGTGTTCATCCGGTTGAAGTCCGGATGCGCGTCCTTTAACTTCATGATGCCGGGAATCAGTTGCTCCCACATGGAAATCGCCATGTGTTCCAGACCGAACGAGGCTCCGAGAGCCGCTTGATAGTCCTCATGCCCGTAGAGCGCAGCCATCCCCCCGATGTAAGCGCGCGTCGAATCCAGCCACGCCGCGCGCGCCGCCTCGCTCGGCTCAATCCCGATCGAGCGCAGGAACTTGTGGTACAGGTATTCGTGACGACGTTTCGGGTCGCCGTCCCCGAGTTCCGAAGTCAGAATCACTACTAGTTCGTCCGCCGCCGCGTCGTCGGGCGTGTTCGCCAGCTGCGTGGCGAGGATGCGCGGGAAGTGTTTGACGAAGGCGAAGAACTGCACGGCGAATTGGCGAAACTCGTCGGCCGTGAGGTCGCCTTCTTTGAAGCGGCCGAGGTAAGGATTGTTGATTGCTCGGTGTTGCAGTACGAAGCTCCTCAGCTCATCGCTGAATGACATCTGAAATTATTCCTTTCTTGAGTCGGCACGTGGAGGCCGAGCGTCTTTTGCCTGCGGGCAGCAAAAGGACACCGTTTTCGTCGTGGTGGTGAGTGAGGGTTAGGCCGGCGGGGCGAGGACCTCGGCCAGATGGAGACAACGGACGGGAGAACCCTTCCGACCGAGCAGGCCGGCCATTTGCATCATGCAGCCCGCGTCGCAGGAGACGACCGCGTCGGCCCGGCTGCGTTCGATGCTCGTTATCTTCTCAGCCCCGATCGCGGCTGACGTCTCGGGGAACTTGACCGAGAAGACGCCGCCGAAGCCGCAACAAGCATCCGCGCGATCGGATTCGACGAACTCGACGCCGCGCACCTTCGAGAGCAGCTTTCGCGGCGCGCTATCCACACCCAACTCACGCAAGAGATGGCACGAGTCGTGGTAAGTGAGACGCCCTTTGAATTCGCTCCCGACATCTTCAACGCCGAGCACGTCAACTATGAATTGCGAAAGCTCGAACGTTCGCGCCGCAACGCGCGCGACGCGAGATAACATCCGCGGCGAGTCGGCGAACAGTTCCGGGTAAAAATTCTTGACCATCGAGGTGCAGGAACCCGAAGGCGCGACGACGTAATCGGCCGACTCCAGCTCGCGCTCGAAAATGTCGAGCATCTGGGCGGCGACGTCGCGCGCCTGCGCGCGGTAGCCCGCATTGAAGGCGGGCTGGCCGCAACAGGTCTGCGCGGGGTTAAAGACTACTTCCACGCCGAGCCGCGCCAGCAGCTCGGCCATCGCCATCCCGACCCGCGGGTACATCTGGTCGACGATACAAGTTATGAAGATGGAGACTTTCATCTTTCCAGCACTCCCGCGATCAGTGCGATCCCCTCTTCGATTCGGGCCGGATCGCAGTTCGAGAAGTTCAGGCGGAGGCAGTTTGCCGCGCGCCGCGGGTCGTTGACGCTGAAGGCGTTGCCCGGTATGAAGGCGACACCCGCCTCTTCCACCGCCGGCCTGACCAGAAGGCTGGCGTCAATCGTCTCGGGCATGTCAATCCAGAAGAACAACCCGTTCGTCGGGACACTCCAACGAGCCTGCGGCGGAAAGTATTTTTGCAGCGCGCGGTGCATGGTGTCGCGGCGGGCGCGGTATTCACGACGCAGCGTTGCGAGATGCGAGGGCAGGTGGCCCGCGTCGATGAAGGACGAGATGGCGCGCTGTGAAAAGGTGCTGGTGTCGATGTCGCTCGCTTCCTTGACGATGGAGAGCGCGTGCATCAACGACTCGGGGACGACCACCCAGCCGACGCGCAACGCCGGGGCGAGAATCTTCGAGAACGAGCCGAGATAAAACACCCACTGCGCTTCAAGCGCGCGCAGAGGGGGTAGCGGTTCGTCCTCGTAACAGAGAAAACCGTAGGCGTCATCCTCGATGATCGGCACGCGGTGGTCAACCGCTAATTCGACGAGCCGGCGTCGCTTCTCCACGGACAGGCTGACGCCGAGCGGGTTGTGCCCGTCGGTGACGACATAGATGGCCGCCGGACGCGCCCCGCACTCCAGCAGCGCCGCCAACTCGTCAACGTCAAGACCTTCGCGCGCGTCGGTCGAGACGGTCAGGATTTCCGGCTCGTAAGGCGCGATGACCTGCTGAAACCCGGTGTAAGCCAGTTCTTCCAGTATCACCCGCCCCCCGTGCCGGAGGAGCAGGCGCATCAGAAGGTTCATCCCCTGCTGCGCCCCCGCGGTGAGAAAGATTTGCTCCTCGCCGCAGGTGACGCCGCGCCGCGCCATGAGCTCGACGACGTGCAGCTTGAGCGGGCGGAAGGCCGGCCCGTATTGGAGCGCGTGCGGGTCTGTTGCCAGCACCCGCGCGCAAGCCTCCGCGTATTGCGCCGTCGGAAACAACTCGGGCGCGGGCAGCCCGAGCGCGAAGGAGAGAAGCCCCGGACGCCGAACGATTGCCAGCATCTCCTGTAGCGCGGAACGTTTGACGCTGCGCGCCCAATCGGTGAGCGGCGATTCTTCAGTGACTAGCGGTAGAGTTTCGAGCAATGCTTCTCTCCTTTCAGGCGAAAGCCTCCGACGCCCGTCTTCCCGAAGGCCGCGCCAATCTTCGGCGGCCCGTCTTACAGGTTTTCACGAAGCGCCTGCTCGTGTTCCATGGCGTCGAAGAGCGCCTTGATGTTACCGCCGCCGAAGCCGCGCGCGCCCTGCCGCATGATGATCTCCATAAAGACGGTCGGCCTGCTCTGCAAAGGCTTGGTGAAAATCTGCTTGAGGTATCCCCAGCCGTCGCGGTCGACCAGAATGTTCTGTTCACGCAGCGGCTGGATGTCTTCTTCGAGCTTGCCCACTCTCTGCTCCAGCCCGTCGTAATAGTTTTCGGGCGTGTAGAGAAACTCAATCCCCTTCGTTCTCAACTTCCTCACCGTCTCGACGATGTCTTCCGAGAGAAAAGCGATGTGCTGTGCGCCGGGGCCGTGATGGAAGGAGAGGTATTCGTCAATCTGCGATTTGCGCCGGCCCGCCGCCGGTTCCACGAGTGGGAAGATGACTCGTCCCGTGGAGTTCTGCACCACCTTCGAGTTCATCGCGCTGTATTCGGTTGACACGTCTTCCT
>DASUNL010000124.1:0-4383 GCA_036277175.1 Pyrinomonadaceae bacterium
CAAAGTTCAAGGTTCAAAGTTAAGAACTCGTCTTCAACTTTGAACCTCGAAATTTGGACTTTGAACTTTGAACTTTAAACCGGATTCAGGCGCGCTTCCAGTTGAGGCGGTAGCGCGCCGTCAGGGAGAGGCCGAGGCTGACGATGACGAGCCCGGTGACGAGCAGCGGCCAGACGTAAGGCAGCGCGAGGACGATTGACCAGAAGGCCGCGCCGAGGAGCAGCGCGAGCGACTCGGAGCGGCGCGCCTCGGGGACGAGCCGGCGTTGAAGCCAGCGCCCCGTGGCCGCGTGGACGACGACGCGCCCGAAGAGGTAAGAGCCGATGAGCAGCAGGAGCGCCGTCGCCAGCACGACGACGCCGAGCACGGGCGGCAGCAGTCTGAGCGACGCCGTCACGCCCGGCCCCAACACGACCGCCGCGAGCAGCCCGATGAGCGCGACGCGCAAGGACGTCAGTTGCAGACGCGCTCCCGCGCGGCTGACCGCGCCGGGCGTCACGGCCGTCAGCGCCAGAGAGACGACGAACCAGAAGAGCACGGCCAGCAGGCGCGTGCCGACGAAGGCGAGACTCATGCGCGGCGCGAGTATCGAGGTCGGGTTGCGCGCCAGCTCCCTCAACTCCTGCTCGTAGCCGGCGAACATCACGGTCTTACTGTCGCGCCCGCGCGCCGGGGCCGTCTTGCCGTGGTGATACGCGCCGCCGAAGACCATCACGTCGCCGCCGATGTAAGAGCCTTCGCGCTGGACGACCGAGCCGCCGACGGCCGCCACGTCGCCCTCGACCCTCCCCTCCACGATGACGTCGCCGCCGAAGGCGAGCACGCCGTGTTTGACCGTCCCGCGCACGCGCACCGAGCGGCCGACGCCGAACACGTCGCTCGTCTGCTCGCCCTCGACGACCAGTTCGTCCGCACTCGCGGGCGTCGCGGCGTTTGAAGGCGTCTCTGCCGGAGCGTGCGTGTCGTTTTGTGAGAAGGCGTTGGGCGCGGTCAGGAGGAGCGCGAACAGAAGGGCCGCGACCCTCTTGAGCGTCGCGCGCGCGTTGGTGTCGTTGCTGACGAGAATCGCGCTCAAGGCGTTAAAGGGGTGAACGGTTTAGTGCGAGTCGTCGAGGTTGGCGGCGGCGCGGTGGTAGCCGCCGATGAGGCGCAGCAGGAGGAGCGCGGCGCACGCGATGAGCGCCCACTGGAGCGCGCCCGTCGCCGCAGGCCCGTCCGTGAGTCGACCGCCGACGGCGCGCAGGATGAGCGCGGCGGCCTGTGCCGCGTCGAGCAGCGCGTGCGCGGCGACCGACGCGACGCCGAGCGCCGCGCTCGCGAACGCCCACGCGGGCGCGAGCGCCGACTCGAACACGGAAGTGCCGAGGAGCGCGGCGGAGGCGAGCGCCAAAGCGGCGCAGAGCTTGAAGGCGAAGACGCGCTCGGTGCGTCGTCGCAAGGGGCCGCGGATGTCTGTCTGCGCGCGCGCCGTCACGACCCGCGCGAAGTCTTTCGGGAGCGAGACGCGGCCGCCGCTCCCTTGCGCGCGCGCGTCGAAGGCGACGTCGAGCAGGCAGAGCAGGCGTCTTTGCTCGTTGAGCGTCGCGGAGCACGGGGCGCACTCTTTCAAGTGCCGCTCGAAGGAGAGCGCGGCCGCCGCGTCCAACTCGCCGTCGAGGTACGCGGCCGTCGCCTGCGCGTGCGCGCAGAATCGTTCGCCCGTGTTGTCGTCCCCGCTCAAAAGCTTCGCTCGCCTCCTTCGTCTAAATCCCGTTGATGCCCCGGCTCAAAAGCTCGGCGCGCATCGCCTCGCGCGCGCGGAAGATTCTGTTCTTGACCGTCCCCAAGGGCAGGCCCGTCACCTCGGCGATTTCGTCGTAGCTGAAGTCGAGCGCGTGGCGCAGGACGATCAACTCGCGGTAGGCCGGCGTCAGGTTCTGCACGACCTCCTCGATCTCGGCCCGGCGCTCGGCGCGCTCGCTCAACTGTTCGGGCGAGGGGGCCGACGACGCGAAAGGCTTCTCGAAGCTCCCGCCGTCCTCCGTCCCCTGCTCAAGGTCTTCGAGACGCGCGCTCGTGCGCCGCAGGTGGTCGATGGCCGAGTTGTGCGCGATGCGGTAAATCCACGTCGAGAACTTGAACTCGGGCCGGTAACGCTGGAGCGAGCCGTAGACCTTGATGAAGACTTCCTGCGTCAGGTCGAGCGCCGAGTCGTAGTCGCCGACCATGCGGTAGACGTAAGCGGCGATGGGGCGCTGGTAGCGCCTGACCAACTCCTCGAAGCCGTCCTCGCGCCCCGCGAGCGAGCGCACGACGAGGTCGCAATCAGCGAAGGCCGTCAGCTTGTCCGCCGTAACCGCGGCGGCGGCGGTCGCATTCATACGCATGACGCCAAGGTTTTACGCCCCACGGGAGGCGAAAGTTTCAAGGGCGGCGTCCGGGGTTGGCCGCGACTTATCAGGATTAGAAGGCGCGTCTATTGCGACACGCGCAGCAGGGCGCGTTCCACTTCGCGCGGGAGGTCGACGAAGACGAAATAGTCGGCCGGGTAAAGGTAATCTTCGCCCTCGTTGTCTATCACGCGGACGTAATTGGAGCGCGCGGCGCTTTCATCCGGTAAGACCTGATAGACCATACGGGGGGTCAACAGGTCGACGTCATCCGTCTGCACGCAGATCGCGAACCGCGGTGTTGAGTTCTGCCGCTTTGACATCGCTTTAATCGAGGTAACGCTTAACCCTCATCAGCTTTTTGCCTATGCCGTGGGCCTCGAACCAGTGTACCTCCGCGAGGCGTGTAGTGCCATCGCGGAGTCGAACACGCGCCACGCCTTTTAACTTCGTCCAACGCCTCCGCCCGAACCTCTTTCGCAACACCGGAAGAATGCGGATGCCCGACCCGGCGGCGATGGTTTCAACTTCCGTGATTTCACCGACGATCTCAAAGTTCATCGGGTCGTGTCGCTCGGTCGAGCCGCGCTGCTTAGTCGGCGCTTTAGGCCCACGCGAGGGCGGCGAGGCCGGCCGGGGCGGCGAGGGTTTGGAAGTCGAGTTCGCGCGCGGGGAAGTTGAGGCGGAGGTCTTGGGCGGAGAGTGCGCGGGGAGGGGCGGCCAGAGTCTCGGCGATGATTGCGCCGGCCTCCGACTCGCCGATGCCTTGGCCCGCGACGAGCACGCGGTCAATCGTCTCGCCCGAGGTGAGGATGTCTTCGCCCGACTCGCCGCGCGCCGCGTTGCGGTCGCGGTAGAAGAGCAGGAAGCGGTAAAGCTCGTCGGCGCGGTCTTCGGCGTCGCAGATGACGACGCGGACGTACAAGGGTTCTCCGCCGCGCAGGACGACGGCCGTGAAGCCCTCGCGGTGCGAGCTGACCAAAAGTGAGTCGGCGTGCGCGCGCGCGCCCGACTCGCTCATCAGCCACCAAGCCTCGCCCATGTGGCGCGGGAGGATGAGGCCGGGTTGCCAGCCGAGCGCCGCGAACGCCTCCTCGTAGGAGGCCAGCACCGAGAGGCGGACGGCCGTCAGCAAGTAGCGGCCGCGACCCTGCGCGTCCGGTCGCAGTTGGACGCGACCGACGCGCAGCTCGTCGAGCGGAGCGCCGAGTGCGCGCTCGGCCTTCCAGCGCAACATCTCCTCACGCTCGTTGCGCGAGGCGGGCGTGCTCTCCAGAGTCAGAATCGAGGTGCGCGTCGCCGCCTCGGGGAGCGCGACCGACCAACGCCGACGCTTCATCATTCCGGTCGTCGTCACCAGCTCCGCCAAAAGGTCGGCCAGCTCGCCCGCGTCCGAGACGTTCGGCTCGTCGAAGCCGGGACGCACCAAGCCTTCGGGGAAGGCGACGTGGCCGGCGCGCTTGACGGCGAACGCGCCGCGCCGACGGTCGAGCGCGACCATCCCCGCGCCCTCGCCCGAAAGCCCGACGGCGGCCGGCGGCAGACGCGCGGCGACCAGTTTTTTAAAGGGGTTCATATGATAGCTGTCAGCACTCAGCGTTCAGCATTCAGCTTTGAGTCTCGGCAACCTTCAACGTCCAACGCAAGCGGCTTCGTAACCGAAAGGCAGAAAGCTGAATGCTGAACGCTGAGTGCTGAACGCTTCTTCACCATTTCTCGCAGTCGTTGTAGACCGTGCCGTCGGAGGCCGTGTCGCCCGAAGAGCTACAGACGTTGATTAAGCCCTGCGCGCCGTCGGTCGAGTTCGGGTCTTCGCCGAAGACGGGATTCCAGTCTGCTTGGCCCGTGATGGGGTCGGGCGGGATTTTGCCGAGGTAGCCGGCCGTCACGAGGTCGTCGAGCGACTGCGGCAGCTTCGCCTTGTCGGCCGCGTACTGGTCAATCATCTTCCGCATCTCGTGGAGGTTGTTGCGCAGTGTCGCCTCGCGTGCCGTCAGAACCGTCTCGTTGTAGC
>DASUNL010000125.1:0-4859 GCA_036277175.1 Pyrinomonadaceae bacterium
GTCGTTCGCGTAAGGCTCCTCGAACAACTCGCGCAGCATCTCTCGCGCCAGCTCGGCCTTCTTCCAGCGCAGCTCGTCCTCGCGCTGCTTCAGCTCGTCCTCGCGCTGCTGCCGGTTGCGCTGGCTCTCCTGCTCGCGCCGGGTCTGCTCGTCCTCGCGCTGCTGCCGATTCTTCTCGCTCTCCTCCCGGTTCTTGCGAAACTGCTCGCGCGCGACGAGCGCGGCCAAGATGACGCTCAGGAAGGTGAGCAACTGTGAGACGGCGTCGATGAAGTCTTTCCACCATTGACTCAAGCCGTCGCCGCCGCCCGACTCGGGCTTCGTGCTGACCTCGACGCGGACGGTGTCGCCCGCCCTCACTTCGCGCGCGGCGTTGTTCGCGTTCGACGCATTCGCGTTCGAGACGTTCGCGTTCACGTTCGCGCTCGCGTTGGCGTTTGCCTCGTTGCCGCCCTCCGCCGGTTGAGCGGCGACGACGAACGCGAGGCACAAGGTCACGCAGAGTGAGGCGAGTGTGAGCTTCATCATCTTAACCACGCGCCGACGAATCACGCGGCCGTCTGCGCCTCCTCGTCAAGCCCGGCCCTTGAGGCGCGGCGGCGCGCGCCGTGCGACGCGAGGGCGCGCTCGCACGCTTCGGCGAACGCCTCGGACACCTTGCCCCAGCCGAAACGCTCGCGGACTGCCGACGCCGCGCGCGCGCCGAGGCCGTTCGCAAGCTCCGCGTCCTTGAGCACGCTGACGACCCGCGCGGCGAAATCCTCCGGCGTGTCGGCCAGAAGAATCTCCGCGCCGTCGGCGACCGGCAACCCTTCCGCCCCGACGGTCGTCGAGACGACGGGCTTCTCCATCGCCATCGCCTCGTAAATCTTCAGGCGCGTCCCGCCGCCGACGCGAATCGGCACGACGTATGCGGCGGCGCGCTCCATGTACGGCCGCACGTCCTCGACCCGCCCCGTGACGCGCACCGACGCATCACGTCTACTCAACTCGACCAAAGCCGCAGAGGGGTTACGCCCCACCACTGTCAAAGTCACGCCCGGCACGTCCCTCTTGATGAGAGGCATGACGCGCTCGGTGAAGAAGTTGATGGCGTCCTCGTTCGGCAGCCAGTCCATCGAACCCGTAAAGACGAGGTCGTGCGGCTCTCTCTGCTGCGTGCCCGACGGGCGGAAGAACTCTGTGTCCACTCCGGTCGGCACGTCCGAGACGGTTTTGACGCCGTACTCGCGCTCCATCAACTCGCGGTCTTCGCGCGAGACGGCGACGACCGCGTCGAAGCGACGGCACGCATCGCGCTCGTAGGCGCGCATCTTGCGCCACTGGCCGTAAAGGTAAGCCTTCTTCAAGGGGTTCTTCTGCACCTCGTAGTGACGCCGCCAGATGAGCGCCTCGACGTTGTGCTGGAAGAGTAGCGTCGCGCACCGTGGACGCGCGGGCATGTTGACGGCGGGCGTCAGGAAGTCGCAGACGAGCACGTCGAAGCGGCCCGCGCCCGCGCGCTCTTCAATCTCGCGCCGCATCCCTTCGGACTCATACTTCTTCAGCGCGTAAGGCAAACGCGACGCGAGGTTCGTCGCCAACTCCGCGTAGAACGCGGCCGAGAACTTTTCGCGCGTGCGGTGCGCGACCGTGACAAGCTCTTGGCAATACTCTTCGGCTTGCTCGCGCGCATGCGCGTCGGCCGCCCCGTCGTCGAGCGTCAGATAGGTGACGTGGTGCTCGCGCTTCAGGTGCTTGAGCATCTGGTAAGTGCGTATCTTCCCGCCCTTATCGACGGGGTGCAGCAACTCCGTTTTGAGCCAGAGGATTCTCACGCGGCGACGACCTCCGCCGTCCGTCTCAAGTCTTCGCCCTCGCCCTCTCCGTCGATGAAGCGACGCATCCACATCTCGAAGTTGACGAGTGCCCAGAGTCTCTCCGAGTGGTCGGCCGCGCCCGAGAGATGTTCCGAAGTGAGTGAACGGACGAACGACGCATCGAAGAGTCCGCGCGCGCGCGCACGCTCGCCCAAGACGTACTCGTCTATGACGTGACGAAACTCGCCACGCACCCACGCGCCGAAGGGGACGGGGAAACCCATCTTCGGCCGCGTCAGAATTTGTTCGGGCAGCACGCCCTTCATGCTCCTTCGCAGGATGTACTTCGTCGTCCACCCGCGCAGCTTCATCCGCTCGGGCAGACGCGCCGTGTACTCGACGAGCTTGTGATCGAGAAACGGCACGCGGCTCTCAATCGACGCCGCCATGCTCATCTGATCCTGCTTCATCAGAAGCTCGTGCAGGTAAGTCTTAGTGTCGGCGTAGAGCAGGCGGTTGAGCAGACTCGCGGCGTCCGTCCGCGCGAGAATCGAACGCACCTCGGCGTACGGGTCGAGGCCGTCCGAGCCGATGCGCTCCTTCGTCTCCGGCGTGAGCAGACGCGCCTGCATCTCGCGCGGGAAGACGGCGAAGTTGTCGAAGTAGATAGACTCGATGTCGGGCGCGACCGAGAGGAACGTGCGCGCGAGTTTCTGGCGGAGGCGCGACGCGGCCGGTAGAGCCTTGACGGCGCTGGCGACCGCGCGACGAGCGGCGGCGGGCGCGAGCGCGTGATATCGCGCGCCGAGCGCGAGGTTGTAGACGGTCTTTCGGTAGCGGCCGTAACCGGCCAGAAGCTCGTCGCTCCCCTCGCCCGTCAGGACGACCTTGACGTGACGCGCGGCCAGCTCCGACACGAAGTAGAGCGCGACGCTCGAAGGGTGCGCGATTGGCTCGTCCTCGTGCCAGACGAGGCGCGGGAGCGCGTCGAAGAACTCGTGCGGCGTGACGACCGTCTCGTGATGGTCAGTCCGGTAGGCGCGCGCGACCAGACGCGCGTACTCAAGCTCGTTGGCCTCGCGCTCGGCGAAGGCGACGGAGAAGGTCTTAATCGGCTCGCTGACGAGCGTGCTCATCACGGCCGCGATGGCCGACGAGTCGATGCCGCCCGAAAGAAACATGCCGAGCGGCACGTCGGCCATCAGGCGCAGCCGCACCGACTCGCGGAAAAGCTCCGACCACTCGGCGATGTACTCGTCGTCCGTGCGCGCGTTGCCGCCCGTCTCGCCTTCGTCGCCTCGCGCCGCGAAACTCACGTCCCAGTACTTTTTAATCTCGACACGCCCGTCGCGCCACGTCAGCGTGTGTCCGGGCGGAAGGCGACGGACGCCTCGGAATAAAGTCTCTTCGCCGGAGGGCGCGTGGTTGGCGAGGTAGTCTGTGAGCGTCGCGTAATTGAGTTCGGGCGTGACGGCGCGCGCCGCCAAGAGAGCCTTTATCTCGGAGGCGAAGAAGAGCGAGCCGTCGCGGTCGTGTACGTAGTAGAGCGGTTTGACGCCGAGGCGGTCGCGCGCGATGAATAGCTCGCGGCGGCGCGCGTCCCAGATGGCGAAGGCGAACATGCCGCGCAGGCGTTCGACGGCGCGCGCGCCGTCCTCTTCGTAGAGGTGGAGGATGGTCTCGGTGTCGCAGTGCGTGCGGTAAACGTGCCCGCGCGCTTCGAGTCCGTCGCGGTAGTCGGCGTGGTTGTAAATCTCCCCGTTGAAGATGATGTGGAGCGTGCCGTCCTCGTTCTGCATCGGCTGGTGGCCGCGCGACACGTCGACGATGCTCAGACGCCTGTGGCCGAGGCCGACGCCGCCGTCGATGAGCAACCCCGCGTCGTCAGGCCCGCGATGCGTCAGCACGTCGCGCATGCGCTCGACGTCCGCGACGCTCAAGCGCGCGCGCGCCCCTTCGGCCAAAGCTATTCCGTTAATCCCACACATAAGAGTCCGTCTACTTGAGCACGATTTCAGATTTGAGACTTGAGATTTCAAACGCCCGTGTGAGCGAGGACGTGTCGTCGGCGACGAGGCGTCCGCCGTCGAACTTAAGCGCCAAGCTCGCGACGCGCTCGCGCGAAGCGAAGACCTCGCGGCCGTCGAGACGAAACGTCGTGCCGTCAATCAAGACCAACTCAAGGAGCGCGCCCGACGCGCGGTCGAGACGTGCCCAAGCCCACGCGAAATCGGACGACGCGCGCGACGTCCTGACCTCACCCGGCGCAACGTCGCCGCGCGCGGACGCTTCGTCGTCAGCCGCAGACGCATTGCCGACGCACGCAGACGCATCGCCGACGCACGCGCGCGTCAGAAGTAAATCCTCGTGTGCGTCGTCCGTCTTCAACTCGAAGGCGCGCCCGCCCTCGGCCTCGACCTCGCGCACGACAGACGACGACCGCTCGCCGACCGCGCGTGGCAGAAGAAAGGTGTAGAACTCGGCCGCGCCCGAGGACGCCGCCGCGTAGGTGAAGACGGGCGCTGGCAACGTCGCGCCGTAGCAAGGCGAGACTTCGCCCTCGACTTCGCGCCACGCGCCACCATCACCCGCGACGTACACGTCGAGTCCGGGCGCATCGTCGCGTCGCTCGCGTAAAAGCGGCAAGCCTTGGCCGCGCTTGCCGGGCGCGTTTGAGTCGTCCGCCGCGTCGAGGCGAGGGGCGGCGTCCGGCGCGAAGTGGAAGTGTAGCTCGTAAAGATGCTCGGCGGCGCTCTCTACGCGGTCGCGCACGACCCAGTAGTCGCCCTTGAGGAAGAGGACGGCGCGGCGGTGCTCGACCGGCGGCGAGAGGCGTCGGTATCCGTCCTGCTCGCCCTCGAAATAGTCGAAGCGCGACGCCGTGTGCCAAGCGAGCGAGCGAGAGCGCGCGGCCGTCTTCCAAGTGAAAGGGCCGCTCATTTCAGAGGACGACTGGCCGTCGACGGTGAGCGTGTTGTGCGCGGG
Source organism: Pyrinomonadaceae bacterium (assembly GCA_036277175.1). Lineage (GTDB taxonomy): Bacteria > Acidobacteriota > Blastocatellia > Pyrinomonadales > Pyrinomonadaceae > DASQDT01. The sequence continues at coordinate 4,785 of DASUNL010000125.1, forward strand.
CGAGGAGCGGAAGCGGTCGCGCGCGGACGAAGCGCCGGTGTAGGTGTACGTGCCGGGGTCGACGAGGATGGTGCG
>DASUNL010000126.1:0-4672 GCA_036277175.1 Pyrinomonadaceae bacterium
TCGGTCTTCTGGAGCGTGCGCAGGATCATCTGCCGCTCGACTTCTTCGAGCGGCGTGCCGACGGGGAGCGTGATGGTGTCCTCGCTGCGCACGCGCGCGCGCTGGTCGAGCGGGTAGGGCGCGAGGTGCGAACGCTCGATGGTGTCGCCCGAACAGATGATGACGGCGCGCTCGATGACGTTGCGAAGCTCGCGGACGTTGCCCGGCCAGTGGTGCGACTTCAGAGCCTCGACGGCCGCCGGGCTGAGCGTGCGCGCGGGACGCCCGTGGCGCTCGGCGAGCTGCGCGACGAGGTGGCGCGCGAGCACCGTGATGTCTTCGCGCCGACGCCTGAGCGGCGGAAGCTCTATCGTGATGACGTTGAGGCGGTAGAGGAGGTCTTCGCGAAACTCGCCCCGGTGCGTCGCTTCGAGCGGGTCGCGGTTGGTGGCGGCGAGCACGCGCACGTCCACGGGAATCTCCTGCGCCCCGCCCAGACGCCGCACGCGCCTCTCTTCGAGCACGCGCAGAAGCTTCGCCTGCAAGAGCGGCGGCATCTCGGCTATCTCGTCGAGCAATAGAGTCCCGCCGTCGGCCAACTCGAAACAGCCCTGCCTGCGCGACGACGCGCCCGTGAACGCGCCGCGCTCGTGGCCGAACAGCTCCGACTCCATTAAGGTCTCTGGGATGGCCGAGCAGTTGATGGGGACGAAGGCGGCGCGCGAGCGCGGGCTGAGTCTGTGAATCGTGCGCGCGACGAGTTCCTTGCCCGTCCCCGACTCGCCCGTAATCAACACCGACGCCGACGACGGCGCGACCTGCTCGATGAGCGTATAAATCTGCCGCATCGGCTCCGACTCGCCGACCAACTCGCCGAACACGCCGCGCTCCTTCGCGCCGTCGAGCGCCTCACGACGCACGACCGCGCGCGCCTCTGCCTCGCCGAGCGCGCGTTCGACGGCCGGGCGCAAAGCGTCGTAGTCTGAACTCTTGTCGAAGTGTCGAAGGATGTGCTCGCCCGCGCCTGTCTGCGCGTTCGAGGCGGGCGCGTCGGCCGCGCCGAAGAGTAGGACGGGGATTTCGGGGTGACTTGTGCGCAGCTCTTCGAGGAGGTGCGAGTCCGCGGCGCGGGCCTCTGATGCGTCGGCGATGACGAGCGCGGGGAGCAGTTCGCCCACGCGGCGGACGCCCTCGGCGGAGCCTTTGGCGAGCGAAGCCTCGTAGCCCCAGCCGGCCAACGCCCCGGCCAGCGCCTCGGCCTCCGGCCTCCCGCCCCCGACCACGAGCACGCGCCCCTTCGCCATGTTCGGAGTTTATCACACAAGGTCGGGCGGGATGTTACGCCCGGCGTCGGGTGCGCGGGCCGGCGCGCGCGCCTACCGAGCGGCGAAGTGTTCGGCGACGGCGCGCGCGAGTGCGCGCGTGGACGCTTCGACGGGGACGACGTCGGCGCGAAGATTGTAGTCGCGCGCGGCCTGCGCCGTAACGTCGCCGATGCAGGCGACGGCCGCGCCGCGCAGGAGTCCGGAGAGGTCACTCGTCTCGAAGAGTTGCGCGAAGTTGCGGACGGTCGAGGCGCTGGTGAAGGTGACGCAGTCGACGCCCCCGCCGACGAGTAGCGCCTCGACTCGCGCGCGCTCGCGAGTCTCCGGGCGGACTGTGCGGTAGGCCGCGACGGCGTCGGCCCGCGCTCCCGCCTCTTCGAGCGCGCGCGGCAGGTGGTCGCGCGCGACCGCCGCGCGCGGGATAAGGAAGTTCAGATGACGCAAGCCCTCGCGCCCGCCCAAGTAATTTTCGAGCGCCGCGAAGACGCCCTCGGACTGAAAGCGTTCGGGGATTAAATCGACGTGGACGTGCGCTTCCGCCAGTCGCTCGGCCGTCGCGTGACCGATGGCGCAGACGCGCAGCCCGTCCAACTCGCCGACCTCTCGCCCGAGCGCCGCGAGACGGCGCAGGAAGTGCTCGACGCCGTTCGCGCTGGTGAAGACGAGCCAGTCGTAGCCGTAAAGATTCTCAATCGCCTCGTCTAACGCGGCGTAGGAATCCGGCTCGACGATCTCGATGGTCGGGCACTCGACGACGCGCGCGCCGTACCCTTCCAACTCGGCGGCGAACTCGACGGCCTGAGCGCGCGCGCGCGTAATCAACACGACGCGCCCTTCGAGTGGCCGCGCGCCCTCGCTCGTTTCAATCAGCTCGTCTGTCATCAACGGGACTCGCGATTGTTTTGCGCGGCCGAGGGCAGGAGCGTGAGCGCGCCGCGACCGATAAGGATTTCCGAAAGACGCGCGCCGAGTTCTTCGGCTTCGGCCGTGTCGCCTTCGATGGCGTCGCCGATAATCTTCTCGCCCTCGGGCGCGGCGACGAGGGCTTCAAGTTTGAGAGTATCGCCGACGACGACGGCGTGCGCGGCGATGGGGAGTTGGCAGCCGCCGCCGAGCGCGCGAAGGAGCGAGCGTTCGGCCGTGCAGGCCGCGCGCGTCGGCGCGTGGTCGAGCGCGCGCAGCAGCGCGTTCGTCTCTTCGTCGTCGCGGCGCGTCTCAAGCCCGAGCGCGCCCTGACCGACTGCCGGGAGCATCTCCTCGGTCGTCAGCGGTGCGGAGATGCGCGCGTCTAGGCCGAGGCGACGCAGTCCGGCCGACGCGAGGACGACGGCCTCGTACCAGCCGCCGTCGAGTTTGCGCAGACGGGTGTCGACGTTCCCGCGCAGGTCGAGGATGTTTAAATCGGGCCGCCGGTGTTTCAACTGCGCGAGGCGACGCACGCTCGACGTGCCGACGCGCGCGCCGCGCGGGAGAAGAGTGAGCGCGCCGTCCGTCGTCCGCTCGTCGGGCGTGAAGCCTTCGCGCAAAACGAGCGCGTCGCGCGCGTCCTCGCGCTCGGGCGTGGCGGCGAGGTGGAGTCCGTGGGGCGTGACGGTCGGGAGGTCTTTGAGCGAGTGGACGGCGATGTCCACGCGACTCTCGATGAGCGCCTGTTCAATCTCTTTCGTGAAGACGCCGCGCCCGCCGATGACCGAGAGCGGCACGTCGCGCCGCGCGTCGCCTTCGGTCTTAATCACCTCGACGCGCACGCGCGCGCCGGGGCTGGCGGCCTCAATCCGCTCGCGCACCCAGTTGGCCTGCCACAGCGCGAGCTTCGAGCCGCGCGAGCCGATGACGAAAACTCTGCTCATGAGAAGCGTTCAGCAGTCAGCAAACAGCTTTCAGCTAACGGCAGTCGCCGTCAGGCACGCGGCTGCCGACGACCGACATTCAGGCGCGCTCTCTTCCGGCTGAGTGCTGAAAGCTGAAAGCTGAGTGCTTCTTATTCCTCCAACTTGAAGCTCTCGCGCCATGCGCGGATGTCTTCGTCCTCGCCGGTCGAGTAGGAGCGGCGCAGGCGGTGGATGACGGGGTGGGAGATTTTATTGACCGTCGAGAGCAGCAGTTGTTCGATGGCGCGCTCCTGCTCGGGCGTCAAATCGCCGAGTCGCGCGCGCTGCCGGCGCATCTCTTCGAGCGCGGTCTGTCGCAACTTCTCGCGGAGCGCGCCCACGGTCGGCCCGAGGTCGAGGTTGCGTAGCGTCTGATGAAACTGCATCACCTCGGATTCGACGATTAGCTCCGCCCGCTCGGCCTCGCGCTCGCGCTCGCGGATGTTCGAGGCGACGACCGACTCCAAGTCGTCAACGTCGAAGACGAAGAGGTTGCCCAGCTCGCCGACCTTCGGGTCGACGTTGCGCGGCACGCTGATGTCGATGAAGAAGGCGGGGCGGTTGCGTCGCGCCTCGCGCGCGCGCGCCGCCATCTCGCGAGTGATGACGTACTCGCTCGACGCGGTCGAGCAGATAACTACGTCGGCCTCGGCCAGTCGCTCGCCCAAAGCTGAAAACTCGACGGCCTCGCCGCCGAAGCGCGCGGCAAGCTCCTGCGCCGCCGCGTGCGTGCGGTTCGAGACGAGGACGCGCGCCGCGCCCGCCGCCGCTAGATGCTTCGCCGCAAGCTCCGCCATCTCGCCCGCGCCGACGACGAGCACCGTCGCCCCCTGCAAAGACCCGAAAATCTTTCGCCCAAGCTCGACCGCCGTGAAGCTCACGGAGACGGCCGACGAGGCGATGCCCGTCTCCGTGCGGACGCGCTTGGCGACGCGCAGGGCGTGGTGGACGAGGCGGTGCAGCACGCGGCCCGTCGTCCCCGCCTCGACGGCGACCGAGTAAGCGCGGCGCACTTGGCCCAAGACCTGCGGCTCGCCGACGACGAGCGAGTCGAGCGAGGAGGCGACGCGGAAGACGTGGCGGACGGCCGCGTCGTCCGCGTGCGTGTAGAGGTGCCGGGTGAAGAAGTCTTGGGGGACGGCGCGCGCCGAGCCGAGAAAGTCGCTCAGGCGCGCGGTCGCTTCCGTGGCGCGCGCGCCCTCGGCCGAGGCCAAGACCTCGACGCGGTTGCAGGTCGAGACGATTAAGCCCTCGCGCACCACCTCGCCGTCCACTAGCGCGCGCAGGTGTCGGGCGCACGCCTCGTCGGTGAACGCGAGACGCTCGCGCACCTCGACGGGCGCGGTCTTGTGATTCAATCCGACGAGCAGGATGGACATGGAGAAGCTTTCAGCACTCAGCGTTCAGCAAACAGCTTTTCAACTCCGACGTAACTTACGTGCCGCCGGGCGCGGCGGATTTAGTTTTCAGCGTCGAGCGGATTCGCTTTCAACTTGC
>DASUNL010000127.1:0-2488 GCA_036277175.1 Pyrinomonadaceae bacterium
TCGTCGCGCGAGACGATGAGGGCGAGCGTCGGCGTCTGGACGCGGCCGAGCGGGTAGACGCCTGTGTGGCCCGCGCGGCGCGCGCGGATGGTCTGTGCGCGCGTCGCGTTGATGCCGACGAGCCAGTCGGCTCGCTGCCGCGCGTGGGCCGAGTCGCGCAAGCCTCGGTACTCGTCCGCTGGCTTCAGCGTCTTAAAGCCTTCGAGAATCGCGTCGCGCGTGAGCGACGAAATCCAGAGACGCTCGACGGGCTTTCGGCAACCCGCCAACGTGTAGACGAGGTCGAAGATTAGCTCGCCCTCGCGCCCCGCGTCGGCCGCGTTAACAATCGAGTCGACGTCCGCGCGTTTCATCAGAGTCTCGATGACGCGGAACTGCTCGCGCGTACGCTCCGAGGCGTGGTACTTGAACTCGTCGGGGACGATGGGCAAGTCTTCCAGACGCCAACGCTCGAAGGCCGGGTCGTAAGCGTCGGGGTCGTCGAGTTCGACCAAGTGGCCGACGCACCACGTCACCAAGTCGGTGCTTCCTTCGATGAAGCCCTCGCCGCGCCGCGTCGCGCCGAGCGCGGCGGCCACGTCGCGCCCCATCGAAGGCTTTTCCGTGACGACGAGTCTCACGGACGAGAGTATATAAATTTACGGCGTGAAAGTTTAGAATGGCGGCGTCGCCGTTTCGAGATTTCGGCTTGACGAAAAGGAGTGTGCGCGTTGTCAACAAACACAGGAGCGGGCGGGCGGGCGCAGTTCGGCATGGTCGGCCTCGCCGTGATGGGCGAGAACCTCGCGCTCAACATCGAGGAGCACGGCTTCGCGGTCGCGGTCTGGAATCGCGAGCCGGAGCGCGTTGACGCCTTCCTCGCCGAGCACGGCGCGCACAAAAAATTCACCGGCACGAAGACGCTCGAAGAGTTCGTCGCGTCGCTCGAACGCCCGCGCCGCGTGATGATGATGATTAAGGCGGGCGCGCCCGTCGACGAGATGATAGAGCGTCTGCGCCCTCTGCTCGACGCGGGCGACGTCGTCATCGACGGCGGCAACTCATGGTTCAAGGACACGCAGAGGCGCGAGGCCGCGCTCCGCCCCGACCGGATATACTTCGTCGGCTCGGGCGTCTCGGGCGGCGAGGAGGGCGCGCGCTTCGGCCCTTCGCTCATGCCCGGCGGCTCGCGCGAGGCTTACGAAAACATCCGTCCGGTCTTTGAATCAATCGCCGCCAAGACCGACTCGGGCGCGTGCGTCACACACGTCGGGCCAGACGGCGCGGGCCACTTCGTCAAGACCGTCCACAACGGCATCGAGTACGGCGACATGCAGCTCATCGCCGAGGCTTACGACATCCTGCGTCGCGGCGCGGGGATGGGGGCCGACGAGTTGGCCGCCACCTTCGCCGAATGGAATCGCGGCCCGCTCGAATCATTCCTCGTCGAAATCACGGCTAAGATTTTCACCGCCCGCGACCCGGAGACGGGACGCCCGCTCGTCGACTTAGTGCTCGACAAGGCGGGGCAGAAGGGCACGGGCAAGTGGACGGCGCAGGTCGCGCTCGACTTGGGCGTCCCCATCCCGACCATCGCGGCGGCGATTGACGCGCGCGTGCTCTCTTCGATGAAGGACGAGCGCGTCGCGGCGAGCGGGCGTCTGACGGAGTCGCAACAGCTACTCTACTCCGGCGAGAGTCCGCTCCATTTGACCGACCGCGCGCGACTCCTCAACGCCGTCCGCGACGCGCTCTACGCCTCGAAGATTTGCTCCTACGCGCAGGGGATGAGCCTCATTCGCGCCGCGTCCGACGAATACAAGTGGGGCGTCGAGCTGCGCGAGATGGCGCGCATCTGGAAGGGCGGCTGCATCATCCGCGCGCGCCTGCTCGACACCATCATGCGCGCCTACGAACGCACGCCCGCGCTCCGCAACCTCCTCCTTGACGAAGAACTGGGCGCGGCCGTCATCGACGCGCAGGGCGCGTGGCGTCTCGCCGTCACCACCGCGCAGACCATCGGCGTCCCCGCCCCCGCGATGTCGGCCTCGCTCGCCTACTTCGACTCGTATCGCTCGGCCTCGCTCCCGCAGAACCTCACCCAAGCGCAACGCGACTTCTTCGGCGCGCACACCTATCAGCGCGCAGACCGCCCCGACGCGGGCTTCGTCCACACCGACTGGGCCGAGCTGACTAAGACGGATTGAGCGCGACGTCTAATACTGATTGAGCGAGACGCGCGCGCCTCTCATTCTTCTGCCACGAAGCGACGCGCGGCGGTGTTCACTTTGCGACGGCCCGAATTCTCTCCGAGGTGAAGTCTTCCGATGCACGTGAATGCGCTGTCGCGTTTTATCTTCTCGGCCGCCGCAGTCTTTTGTCTGTTGACTGCCACCGCCCTCTGTCACGGGCAGACGACCGCGCCCGCGCCACGCCGTCTTGAGTTCACGAACAAGAAGGAAAAACTCCCGCAAGCCTTCGTGCGACACTCGCCGGGCGACGCTTATCT
>DASUNL010000128.1:0-2490 GCA_036277175.1 Pyrinomonadaceae bacterium
CACCGTGCTCAACAAGAACTCGGAGCGCGCCGAGAACTAAGACCCGTCTGACGAGAACCAGCAGGCGTCTTAAATTTATACCTCCGACCCCGAAGACCCTTCACAGGGAGACGACCCGATGACGAAACAAGCACGCCCCTCCGCCGCCGCGCTTCTGCTCTTCGCGCTCGCGCTGCAAACGCTCGCGCAGACGACGCCGCCGAAACAGCCGCAGAAGACTCCGGCGAAGACGACGCCCGCGACCGCACCGGCGGAAGTCGACCCGCTCGCCGAGATACGTCGCACGACCGCCATCTCGCTCGTCACCTCTCTGGCCGACGAGGCGCGCGACTTCTCAAGCCCCGTCCTGCGCGCGCGCGTGCAGGCCCGCGCCGCAGACGTGCTTTGGGAGACCGACACGGAGCGTGCGCGCTCTCTCTTCCGTCGCGCGTGGGACGCGGCCGAGTCGGCCGACGAGGCTCAGGAGCAGCGTCAGGAGGAGGAGAAGAAACGCCAGATTGCCGAGCGCGGCTACTTCTCGATTCGCAACGGCCCGAGCCTCCGCTCCGAGGTCGTGCGACTCGCCGCCAAACGCGACCGCGCGCTCGGCGAAGAGTTTCTGACGCGCCTCGACGAGGCCGCGAAGGAGACGGCCGAGCGCAACGAGGCCGCGCTTAAAGACGCCGAGCGGCAACAGGCCGCGACCAATGCCGCGCGCGAGCGCGAGACTCCCGCCGCCATCCGGCAGCGCCTCGGGCTCGCGCGTCAACTGCTCGAAGACGGCGACGTCGAGCGCGCCATACAGTTCGCCGACCCTGCGCTCGGCGCGACGAACATGGAGGCCGTCGACTTCCTCTCGCGCCTGCGCCCGCACAACGCGACGGCCGCCGACGAACGCTACACCGCCCTCGTCGCGCGCGCCGCCTCAGACCCCGCGTCCGACGCCAACACCGTCTCGATACTCTCGTCGTACCTCTTCACGCCCTCGTTCTACATCACCTTCTCGCCGACCGCAGGGGCCGACAGCAACCGTTTCAACTCGACGCTTCTGCCGCCGTCGGACGCGCCCGCACGCCTGCGCGCCGCCTTCTTCGCGTCGGCCGCGACGGTGCTGCTCCGCCCGTCGCCTCCGCCCGACCAAGACCGCTCGACGTCGGGACGCGCTGGCACGTACCTCGTCATCGCGCGCCTGCTCCCGCTCTTCGAGCAGCACGCGCCCGCGAGCGCACCCGCGCTCCGGCAGAAGCTCGCCTCGCTCGTCCCCGACACGCCCGAGGACGCGCGCGACGCGCGGCGCAACTCCGCTCTCACGCGCGGGCTCGTCCCCGAAGACCCGAACCGCGACCGCGTGCAGGAGTCGCTCGAACGACTGAAGACGGCGAAGGACTCGGCCGAGCGCGACGCCGTCTACTCGGACGCCGTCTTTGACGCCGTCGCCAAGAACGACCCGCGCGCGGCCGAACTCATCGACAAAATCGAAGACCTCGACCTGAAGAAGCAGCTTCGCAACTACCTCGACTTCGAGACGCTCGACGACGCCGTGCGCGAGCGCAAGGACGTCTCGGAGATTCTCCGCCTCGCGCGCGCGGGCGAGTTGACGAGCGTGCAGCGCGCGTGGGCGTTGACCGAGGCGGCGCGGCTTCTGGCGAAGGCCGAGCCGGGCCGCGCTCTCGAAATTTTGGACGAGGCGGCCACGGAGGCGCGCAAGATTGACGCGGCCTCGCCCGAGCGCGTGCGCGCGCTCGTCGCCGTCGCCACGCAGTACGCCGCGCTCGACCGCCCGCGCATGTGGGAGTTGATGTTGGAGTTCGTCAAGGCGTCGAACGCCGTCTCGGAGTTCACGGGCGAGGACGCCTTCATCCTCGTCAACCTGCGGACGAAGTTCTCGACCAACGTGCGCAGCACCTCGGTCGAGTCTTTCAACATCGCCAACCTCTTTGACGCGCTCGCGCGCGAAGACCTCGACCGCGCCGTCGACCTCGCGCGCGGACTCAAGCACGAACATCCGCGCGCCGCCGCCACGCTCGCCATCGCCCGCGCCGTCCTCGCCCCGAAGGGCGAAGAGAAGGCGCGCCGCGCCGACGCGCGCTAACCGATTCGTCTGAAAGAGAAGGCCAAGTCGCTGCTCAGGTCGGCGCTGCCGCGCGGCGCGGCGCTGTACCGGCGTCTGCGCGTGGCGCGGAAGACTTTCCGCAACCGCGCCCTCACCCCGGAGGACATCTTCTCGGGCATCTACGCCGAGAATTTCTGGGGCGAGGCCGAGTCCGTGTCGGGGCGCGGCTCGACTCTGGCGCGCACCGAGGTCGTCAGGCGAGAGCTACCGTCGCTGCTCGCGGAGGTCGGCGCGAAGTCTCTGCTCGACGCGCCGTGCGGCGACTTCAACTGGATGCGGGAAGTCGAGCTGGCGGGAATCGTCTACACGGGCGCGGACGTGGTGGCGGAACTCGTCGCGCGCAACCGTCAATTATACGAGAGCGAGCGTCGGCGTTTCATCGTCGCCGACATCACGCG
>DASUNL010000129.1:0-5913 GCA_036277175.1 Pyrinomonadaceae bacterium
GGTAGAGGCGATTCTTCCGTTTGACGTGGCGGCGCAAACTGCGTACGAAGCTCCACTGGTAGAGACGATTCTCGCGCCGCTCGATGGCGTCGGCGCACGCGGCCAGATCGAGCGACGGCGAGACGGCCGCGACGCCGCGTAGCACGTCGGGCGCATCGTCGCCCAACTCACCGGCCAACTTTAAAACCAGATTGCCGCCCATCGAGAAGCCCGCGAGGAAGACCGACTTGAGACCTTCGCTCTCGACCAACTCGCCCACGACGCGACGGAGGTCGCCGCTCATCCCGCTGTGATAGAGCGTCGGCGTCAGGTGCTCCGTGCCGCCGCAGTTGCGCACGTTCAGACGCACGAAGTTGAACCCGGCGCGGAAGGCCATGCGCGCCGTCCCCAACATGTAGACGGCCGTCGCGGAGCCTTCGAGCCCGTGGACGAGGATGAGCGTCGGCGCGTCTTCGCGTCGCTTCTGCCAGCGACAGTGCGCGAGCAGACGCACGCCCGGCTCGACCTCGAAGAGGCGTCGCTCGGCGTCGAGGTATTCGCGGAGCATGCGCAGGCGGCGCGGCCAGCGGACGGCGGCGCGGAGGGTCTGCGCGTGCGCGCCGCGCCAGAGCGGGTGGGGCGTGAAGGGTTTGGCTTCGAGATGCGCGGCGATGTCGCGGAGTCCGTGCGCACGGCGCGCGCGCACGGACGGCTCAGGCCCGCCCGCAGTTGCGGCGGCGGTCGTCTTGACGCCTCTCTCTCTCACGCTCACGTCCATCTGCGCGAAATTATAATTGATGAGCGACGCTGTTTGAAGAACATTCGCGCGCGTCTTCAGACGAGGCGCGTCGGCTCGTTCGGGGGCGGGTCGCCGGCGGGCGCGGGTGTGTCGGGCTCGCGCACGGGGGCCGGCGGCTGCGGGTTCGCGTCGGGCGGGATAGGCGGCGGAGGTTGCGGGTCGACGGGGTCTGGCTCGGCCGGGTCGCGCGGCGCGCCGGGCGTCGGCGTCTCAGGTTTCTCGACGGACGTTTGACGACTCATCCGAATCCTCCTCCCAAGTCCCTAGCAGTTTGCAAAGCCTCGCACACGAATCCGCATTACGCAACCCACACGCCCGCGCCGCGCCGTGAAAACGCGCGGAAGCGACCGACGCACCGAGCGGCACGATGATTGAAGCACGATGGTTGAAAAGCGTGTGGGCGAGAGGCGCGCGGGACTTAGTTGAAAGTGAAACGCGAGTGAGACGCGAGCGCCGCGACCCACGGGAAAAACTCTTCGCGTCGAAGGAGGCGAGCCATGAACACCATCGTCGTCACGTATCTGACCTATCTGGCTTTGAGCATCGGCCTGACCGTCTGGGTCGCGCAGACGCTTCACAAGAACGGGCGCATCTTCCTCGTCGACGTGTTCCACGGCAACGAGGCTCTGGCCGACTCGGTCAACCACCTGCTCGTCGTCGGCTTCTACCTCATCAACTTGGGCTACGTCACACTCGCGCTCCGCATCGGCGCGCGGGTCGAGGACGCGCGCGCGGGCATCGAGGCTTTGTCGTGGAAGATCGGCCTTGTGCTCCTCGTCCTCGGCGGGATGCACTTCTTCAACCTCTACGTCTTCAGTCGCATACGCAACCGCGCCGTCTGGCGCAGACCCTTCCGGCCCGACACCTACACGGGCTTTAAGGAAGATTCTGGCGTGTGAGGAAGGCAAAAGGTAAAGGCAAAAGTGAAGAAGCGTTGGCGGGTGATGAGAGGGCAGCTTCTCTCATCACCCGCCACACCCTTTTGCCTTTTACCTTTTTACTTTTCCCTTCTCATCATGTCGGCGACGACGAAGCGAATCATGCGGTAGTTGATGCGGCGGGGAAGCTCTTCGCGCAGCGGCTTGAGGCGGTCTGTGCCGATGCGCGCGGCCGCCGCTTCGATGAGCGCGCGGTCTTCCGTCGTGACGTGGCGCGAGAGGTCAAAGGGGCGGCCTTCGACGATGCAGTCGGCGAGGTGCTTCTCGACGGTCATCTCCGAAAGCCCGCGCACCTCGCAAATCTCCTCGACCGTCCGCCCCTCCGCATAAAGCTCGTAGGTCTCGTCGACGGTGCTGCGCTTCGGCGCGGGCGGCGTCGCCGTTGTTGAAGACGGCGTCGCCGTTGGCGATGGCGTTGTCGCGTCGCGCGAAGTCTGCGTTTCGCGTCGCGCGTGTGTCGCGCGTGCGCGCGGGAGCGACAGCTCGACGGACGCGCGCTCGCGCATCACCTCGCCGCCGAGGTCAGTGAGCGAGACGGTCGGGTAGACGCCCTCGGCGACCGAGAGACAATCGGCTTCGACGAGCGCGTCGATGTAGAGCATCAGCTCGTCCTGCGTCATGTCGGAGAGGATGCCGTAGGTCGAGAGCCGGTCGAGGCCGCCCTGCGTGACCTTCGCCGAGCGCGAGCCGCGCAGCGTCGCGGCCAGCAAGCCTTTGCCGAAGCGCCCCTGCATGCGCGCCGCGCACGCGAGGACTTTACGCGCGCGCAGAGCTTCGTCGGCCGAAAGCTCTCGCGGCTCGGCCGCCGACTCCTCGTCCGGCGCGAGTCGCGCCGCGCCGCGCGACTCCGCGTCCGAAGCCTTGCGCCTCCTGCTCCGGCTCTCCTTCAACTCCTCTTCGAGGTCGAGTCCGACGGGGACGTTCTTCATGATGAAGCGGTCGAGCGCAGAGGCGAGCGCGACGGGCGGACGCCGCGAAGGCGTCGCGACGTCGCGCCCGCTCTCCGGCGGCAGAGGCGACGCGCCCGCGGCCCACGCCTCGAACTCGTCCGCGCCTCCGGTCGGCGGCTCATCGTAGACGACGGACGGCGGCGCTTCATCGACGCCCAACGCTTCAACGTCAGAGTACTCGTATGGACTCTCGAAGGCGCGCGCCTCCGCGTCGTCGCCAAACGCCTCTCTGACGCCGCCCGCGTCGGCCGTCGTCGCGTTCGCCGTCGTTGCGTTCGCCGCCGTCGCCATCGTCGCGACTTGCGCGCCCTCGCCCTCGGCCGAGGCGAGACAGTTGCCGCACTTGCCGCAGTGCGCGGGGTGCGAGCGGTCGCCGAAGTAGTCGAGGATGAAGGCGCGATAGCAACGCTCTGTGTAGCAGAAGGAAATCATCTCGCGGAGCTTGCGCTGTTCGAGCGCGGCGCGGCGCGCAAGCTCCTGCGGGCGTATGCGCAAATTCTGGACGGGCCGCTCGTCGAGCATCACGACGCCGCGCGCGCGCCCCTCGGACGCCGTGCGCTCGATGTGCCCCGCCTTCTCCAGAACGACGAGCGACGAGTAGACGGCCATGTCGTTGCGCAGGCCCGCGCGCTGCGCAAGCTCACGCGCCGAAAGGTCGATGCGTTTCTGACCCGTGGCGACGAGCGCCTCGTAGACGCGCGCGATTGTCTCGGGCGGCGGGTAAGAGCCTTCGATGAAGTAGTCCTGCGTGCGCTTGTCGGCGTAGTTGAAGAGCAGGACGCAGGTCGAGGGCAGGCGATCGCGGCCTGCGCGACCAATCTCCTGATAGTAAGCCTCGATTGAGCCGGGCAGGTGGTAGTGGGCGACGAAGCGTATGTCGGGCTTGTCGATGCCCATGCCGAAGGCGTTGGTGGCGACGATCATCTGCGTGCGCCCCGACATGAAGTCGTCCTGTGCGCGGACGCGCTCGTCGTCCGTCATCCCGGCGTGATAGCCGATGACGGAGAGTTTCGCGTCAGAGAGCTTGCGCGTTATCTGCTCGACCGACTTGCGCGTCGAAGTGTAGATGATGCCCGAGCCGCCTTCGCAGGCGTTGGCGAGACCCTTGATGCGCGCAATCTTCTCGCGCTCGCGCGGCGTGTGTATGACGCCGATGGAGAGGTTCGGGCGGTCGAAGCCGCTGACGAAGGCGACGGGGTCGCGCAAAGATAGCTGTTCGATGATGTCGGCGCGGACATACGGCGTGGCCGTCGCCGTGAGCGCGACGGTCTGCGGCCGCCCAATCTGCTCCATGAAGGATTTTAGACGCAGGTAGTCGGGGCGGAAGTCGTGCCCCCAAGAGGAGATGCAGTGCGCCTCGTCGACGGCGAAGAGAGAGATTCCGGCGCGCGCGACCGTCTCGACGAAGTGCTGGCTGCGGAAGCGTTCGGGCGCGACGTAGACGAGCTTGAAGCGGCCGTCGCGCAAGCCCGCGACGCGCGCCTTCTGCTCCTCGAAGTCGATGGAGCTGTTGATGAAGGTGGCGGGGAGTCCACGTGCCTGAAGCGCGTCGACTTGGTCTTTCATCAACGCGATGAGCGGCGAGACGACGAGCGTCGCGCCCTCGCGCATGAGTGCGGGAAGCTGGTAGCAGAGCGACTTTCCGCCGCCGGTCGGCATCACGACGACCGTGTCGCGCCCTTCGAGGACGGCCTCGACGACCTCGCTCTGGCCCTCGCGAAACTCCTCGAAGCCGAAATATGTTCGCAGCGCCGCGAGCGCCGCTTCCGTGTGTGTCATCACTGTGAGCCGCAAACGTTGCAGGGCGAAAAGATGATTTTAACCCGCGCGCGGGGTGGGTGTCACACGACCGTGGCGGCGTGTTAATCTCGACGCGAGATGAAGCGTGGCGAGTGGAAATCGCGCACGAAGCGCGACCTGATGATAGAGGTCTGGGAGCGGCTCGACTGCGAGACGGTCGGGGCGGAAGAGTTGCGGGCGGTACACGAGGCCGTCGTCGGCGCGTTCGGCGAGGGCGCGGCGGAGAGCCCGGCGCGCGTCGCGCGTCTTCTGGCCGACGAGGGCGCGGAGCTGCGTCACGCCGAAGTCCTCGAAGCCGACGCGCGCTGGCGCACGGCCGACCCCTACGAGGCGATGTTCCGCAACGTGCTGAAGTTCTCGACGTTTGACGAGGCCGTCGCGTCGCTCAAGCGGCTCGACAACCTGCGTCTTCAGTTCAAGCGCAAAGACGACAAGGAGGGTTTGCGTCGCGTCCACGAGACGGTGATGCGGGGCAAGCGTCGGGCCGAGATGATCGCGCGCAACCGCGCCGTCAACGAAGCGAAGCGCGCCGAGAAGTCGGAGATTGCCGATTGGTTCACGGTCTGGCTCCGTCAGCCGGAAATCTTCGACGACTGGGTGACTCTACGTCGCCGCTCCAAAGAGTTCCGCGCACGCTTCGGCGACTGACGCGCGCGACGAATCGGTGCGCGGCCCGTCTCACACGTGTTACCGACTCGCGCGCGTCGGACGACTCAAACGCGGGCGGGTTCGAGCGAGTGGTGAATCTGCTCGCACTCCAGACTATATTTCGCCAGCTCGATCGCCTCGGCCTTGTCGGTCGTCTGAAGGTGTCTCAGGAGTCTCTCGCGGCGCAAACGCTCGCGCGCGTCCGCGCCCGACGCCGAGATGAGCGCGCGCAAGTCCTCCTCGCTCTCCTGCTTCGTCTCGTTCTTCAGACAGAGCAGCGCGAGGCCGGCGAGCGGGAAGCGGTCGAAGCCCTCGACGAGCAGGTCGCGCATGGCGGGGCTGTTGTGGAGGTGGAAGCGGATGGTCTGCTCGACCCCGCGCACGGGGTATTGCGGGAAGACGGCAGAGTGGATGATGGCCGAAGCGAAGTTGTTGAGCAGTAGTTCCGCCATCGCCTTCACCTCGTCCAGCCCGGCGCGGTCGCCCTCGTTCCAACACTTGTTTTCGTAAAAGTACGGGCGCAGGTACGGCCGCTCGACGAGCAGCTTCAGGTGGTCGGAAGTCTCCGACATCGCGCGCTGCACGAGCTGGATTTCCGGCTGCTGCCGCGCGCTCTCCAACTGCCTCCGCGCCGTCTCCAACTGCTCGCGCGCCGCCCGCAACTGCCGCACGAAGACCGAGTAATTCAGCAGGCCCGTCAACACCAGCAGCAAAGTCCCGCCGATAGTCAGCAAAGAGATTATCAATTCAGCGCTCACGTAAATATCCCTCGCCTCTCAGATGCGTCCGCGCGACCGGC
>DASUNL010000130.1:0-12201 GCA_036277175.1 Pyrinomonadaceae bacterium
GGTCGGGGCGCGTCTTTATCCAGTCGAGCAGGGCGGCGATGTCCTTGTACGTGTCCTCACGCTTCACACCGTTGTCGAGCGCGAGGAAGGTCTTGCCGTAGCCGCTTGAGCCGCGCACGTTCGGGTAGATGATGGCGACGCCCTGCTCGTTGAGGAAGTAGTTGTTGCGCCCAAGGAAGGTCGGTCGCGCTTGGCCCTCCGGCCCGCCGTGGATGTTGACGACGACCGGCCGCTTGCCCGTGAAGCGCGCGGGCGGGCGGTAGAGGAAACCGCTCATCTGGCGTCCGTCGAAGCTCGGCCAGCGAACGAGCTCCGGCTCGGCGAGCGCGCCGGTGTCGATGCCGCCAGTCTCGCTCTCCGTCCAACGCTCGACCTTGCCTGTCCGCACGTCGAGCGAGTAGACGTCCGACGGCGTGCGCGCCGAGGTGAAGTTGAAGCCGAGTTCCCTCCCGCTCTCGTGCCAAGCGAGTCCGCCGACGATGCCGGTCGGGAGTTCGGGCGCGGTGCGCTCGCGGCGCGCGCGCGTGTCGAGCAGGCGTAAGCGGCCGATGCCGTCCTCGTTCGTGACGAAGGCGATGAGCGAGCCGTCGGGCGAGACCTCGAACGACGTCACGTCCCACTTGATGTGGTCGGTCAGGTACTCGAAGCGTTTCGTGGCGAGGTCGACGTAAGCGAGACGCTGAAACTCAGCGTCGCGGTCGGTCGTCAGGTAGACGCCGCGCCCGTCGCGGCTGAAGCGCGCGCCGCCGTAAGCGACCTTGCCGACGCCTTCGGGGCTGAAGAGCGTCTTCGCGCCGGTCGCCGCCTCGACGAGCCAGAGCTTGCTCTCGTTGGCCGAAAGGAACTCCTCGACGAGCAGGCGCGCGTCGTCGGGCGACCAGTCGGCCACGCCCCACCCGCCGCCTTCGACCTGCAAAAGAAGGCGCGTCGTCTGCGGGTCTTGCGGGTTGACGACGTAGATGTCCGTGTCGCGCCCGTTGCGGCGCGTCGAAGAGTAGGCGGCGCGCTCGCCCGAGTTCGACCAACGCCAAGAGGTGTTGCGCGACTTGCCGTCGGTCAGAAGCGCGGCCTCGCCCGTCCCGGCCGCGTCCTGCCTGTAGTACTGGAAGAACTCGTTGCCGCCGATGTCTTTGGAGAAGACGAAATAGTCGCCGCGCTTGGGCCGGAACGTCGCGCCGCCGACCCTTTCGGGGTAGAAGGTCAACTGTCGCCGCGCGCCGAGTGGCTGGCGGACGAGGTGGGCCTGCGCCGTGTCGCCGAAGCGCGTGCTGATGAGCATCTCGCGGCGCGTCGGATGCCAGTCGGTGAGCGCGGCGGTGCGGAACTCCGTGTAGCGTCGGACGGTCTCGGCGAGCGTGGCCGGAATTTTGGGGACGCCTTGGACGATTAGGTTGTCGCCCGGCGCGATGTCGCCGTCCTGCGCAAGCGCCGTGGCGGCGAGCAGAATCGAGACGAGTAAAAGGCGCGGAAGATTTCGCACGGGTGCTCCTCCTGCTGTCGTGTGTCGGAATCGGGAAAAGGGTTTTGAGTACGAGCAGGATTATAGAAGAGGCGCGGCCGATAGCAAAAGGCCGAGACGCGCGAAACGTCTCGGCCTTCTCTCTTTCTCGCTCGCCCCGCGTCGGCGGGGGAAGTTTTTAAGAGTGTCGCTGGTGGAGCGTCACAGGCTGCGGCGGAACAGGTACGACATCTTGATGAAGAAGGTGCGCCCGTTGCGACGGAAGCCCGGCTCTAGGTCGCCGGTGAAGGGGTTGTCGCCGCTGCGGTTCATGTCGTCGTTGTAGCCGATGTAGAGCGACGTGCCGGGGTTCGGCGTCCAGCCGAACAGGAACTGGCCGCGTGCGTTGCGACCCAGAGTTGTGTAATCGACGCGCGCGCGCGAAGATGAAGGACGTGAACTGGTACGTGCCGCGCCAAGTGAAGATGTTGTCGTCGAAGGCGACGCGGTCGGTGTCCTGACGTGTGTAGCGGCTCTTGATGTAGCTCAGAGAGAGGCGCAGCTCGTTCGTCGGCTGGTAAGCGGCGCTCGACTCGATGAACCACTCGTTGGCCGCGCCGGGGTCGAGCGGCGCGTCCTGCCCGAAGGCCAAGGCGGCGGGGCTGACGCGCGGGTAGTTCGGGTTGCCCGTGCCGAAGTCGAAGTCGGTCACGCCCCAGTTGAAGAAGTTGATGATGAAGAACGAGTACTTCTTCGACGGCGCGGCGTCGATGTAGGCGTAGACGCCCTTGCGGCGCGTCGAGCGTTCGTCGTCCTCGCCGAAGAAGGTGCAGCGCGGGATGCGCGTGTCGGGGCGTTCGGGGTCGGGCGCGGCCAGCGTCCCCGTCGGGTCGCAGACCGGAAGAGTGGCCGCCAACTCGTTGCCGAAACGCTGCTGCGTGATGAGCGCCATGCCGCGACGCGAAGGGCCGAACTCCTCCTCGAAGACGCGCTCGAAGCCGAGCTGCTCGCCGACGCCGACGTAGATGTTGCGCTGGAAGCGAATCTGGAACTGACCCTCTTGGTCGATGCGCTGGCTGCGGCCGCGCCAGTCGATATTGGCGCTCGTCGAGTTGTAGACGCGCCAGTTGACGATGGTGTTCTTCGGCTTCTCGGTCGCGCGGTACTGGATGAAGGCGTTCGGGTTGTTGGTGTTGAAGCGGCGGTTGAAGCCGACGTCGGCGCGGAAGTAGCGCGAGCGGCCCGCGGAGGCGACTTCCATGTACCAGTTGCGCCCCTCGCGCGCGAGGCTGAACGCATAGGCCATGCCGTTCTCTGTGCGGTAGAAGTTCGACGCCTCGTCCGGGTAGAAGAAGAAGCGGCGCGAGATGCTGCCGACGACTTGGCCCGTAAAGGTCGTCTGCTTGTTGATGCGGAAGCGTATGTCGGGGCCGCCCATCCAGTTGTGCTTGTCGATGAAGCTGTAGCCGGTCGCCAACAGACCGATGGTGTTCTCCTTGCCGACGTCGCGCTTGAGGCGGAAGACGCCGACGTAAGAGTTCTTATCGACGATGCGCGGGTCGACGGCCTCGGGGTCGAACTTCTTCTCGAAGGTGAAGTCGCCGGGGTTGTTGTCGGAGGCGACCATCAGGCCGAACGAGTTCTTGCCCTGCTTGCCCGTGACCTTGACGGCCACATCGGGGTCGACGATGGTGCGCGTGTGGACGACGCTCAGGATGGTCGAGAAGATGTCTTTGCCTTCGAGGAAGAAGGGGCGCTTCTCGTCGAAGAAGATGGGGAAGCGCTGGTTGGCGGTGACGACCGTCGCGTCGGCCTCGACCTGCGCGAAGTCGGGGTTGATGGCCGCGTCGAGCGTAATGGTCGGCGTGATGCCGAACTTGGCCGTCAGGCCGGGGTCGAACTCGATGGGCTGGTTGACGAACTTGCCGGGGTCGGTCGGGCTAAGGCCCGCGAAGCGCGCCGTGTTGAGCTGCGCGCGGCTCAGGGTGCGGACGCGGCGGCCGGACTCAGAGACCGTGAGACTCGGAATCAACTCGAAGACGCGCTCGGTCGAGATGCCTTCGAGGCCGGTGATGTGGCCCGTCTGCGCGAGCCAGTTCGACTGGTCGCGCGAGATGGGCATCCACATCGACAGCTCGTTGTTAAAACGCTTGATGCGGCGGTAGAAGTGGACGCCCCACATCTTGTCCTTGCCCGCGACGAAGCGCAGAGACTTGAACGGGATGGCGACCTCGACGAAGTAGCCTTGGTCGTTGACCTCGCCCTTCGAGTCGTGGACGAGGTCGACGGTGAAGTCCTCGCCCTGCCCGTCGGTCATGACGCCGTCGGCCTGAATGCCGAGCGGGTTGAAGTTCAGCTCGTAGGCTTTGCGCTTGTCGTTGAAGGTGTCGAAGAAGAGGCCGACGTAGTCGTCGTTGAAGATGTTGTCGCGCTTGGCGATGGTCGCGCGTATCTTGTCGCGCTCGTCGTAGGCGCGGTAGGCGATGTAGAGGTTCTTCGCGTCGTAGCCGAGCAGCACCTCGGTCGGCTTCGACGGGGCGGTGTTGTCGCCGGGTTGAATCTGGTAGAAGTCTTTGAAGACGGCGGCCGCCTTCCACACCTCGTCGTCGAGCTTGCCGTCGATGACGGGCGGCTTGTCGAAGCGCGGGACGGTGATGGGGTTGGCCTTCTCGGGCGGGAGCGAGGCGCGCGCGGCCGCGCCGAAGACGATGGGCGTCGTGGCCTGCGGCGCGTTGCCCGTCGCCGGGGACGCGGTGTTGACCGACGAAGCGTCGACGGGCTGCCCGGCGGGCTGCGGGTCGGCGGGCTTCGGCTGCTCGGGAGCTACGGTCGGCGGTGCGGGGTTCGCGCCGTCGGAAGTCGCCGAAGTGTTCGACGTGGCCGCACCGCCGTTGGTCTGCTGCGTGGCGGGCGTCGGCTGCGGCGCGGGCGGAGTGCCGCCGCCCTGCCGGAGGCTGAAGATGATGTCGAGCCGGTTGAAGCTCTGCGCGACGCGGGCCGAAGCACCTGCGCGCAGGGCGAACGAGAGCACCACGTCTTCGCCGCGACGCTCGAAGCGCGCGTCCGTGTAGGCGCGACCCTCGGTGGGTAGCGACGACGGCGCGAAGCTCGCGCTGGCGCGCGGCAGGACGACGTAGAAGCGTCCGCCTTCGCGGTAGGCCGAGTAGTCAGAGAGCGCGGCGTCGGAAGTGACGGTGACGCGCGAGCCGTCGCCCGTCTCCGCTCCGCGAAGCGACGCGAGACGCCTCACCGGCAGCGCGGACGCGGATGGCGCGGCGGGCAGACTCACCGCCGAACCCGTAGCGAAGAGCGCGCCGCTGTCGGCCGTCGTTTGCGCCTGCGCGACAACTGCGGCGGCCAAGAAGAGAAACAACAGTCGCGTGAGTTTCATCGCGTACGGACGGAGTGCGTCGTTCATGTCGAGAGGTCCTTAACTTTAACTTTACCCTGTGGCGGGAAGGTCAGATTTTCGATTCAAACGGGCCGGGGAGCCCGTTCGGAGAAACCAGCTTAGATGCGCGGCACCGCAAGAAGTTGCAGCGTTTGTTATGACGCTTCGGGGGCGGGGAATGTTCCAACATGTTCGGCGCATTCCCCGCCATTTTTGTAAAAAAAACGGCCGATTTGTAAAAACCGGGCCGCCCGGCGCGGGCTACCGCCGACGGATGATGATCTGCCCGTCGCCCGTGCGCAGAGTGTAGGGCTGAGCGCCGCCGCCGCCCACTCGCCAGCGACGCACGCGGCGTCCTTCAGTGCCCGGCGTCTCTTCGACGGCGAACCCGTCGCTGACGACCGTCGGCGCGCTCGTCTCGATGGTCGCGTTCGAGTTCGACGGGATGGAGAGCGTGATGGTGCCGTCGCCGGTGCGCGCGGCGAGGCTCGTGAACGCGCCTTCGAGCGCGATGCGGCCGTCGCCCGTGACGACGTCGGTCGCGCCGTTGAAGTCGGCGACGTGGATGCGCCCGTCGCCGGTGCGCGCGCTCAGGCGGCCCGCCCCTCGGCTGACCTCAATCGGGCCGTCGCCCGTGCGCAGGTCGAGCTCGCCGCTGACGCCATCGACCCGCAGGCCGCCGTCGTTCGAGACGATGTGGAGCAGAGAGTTGCGCGGGACGAACAGCTCAAGCTCGACCGAGGCGTTCGAGCTGTACATCTCGGTCTTGTCGCCGCGCTTGATGATTTGATGGCTGAAGGCCACGTCGAACTCGGTCTTGATGAGCACGTCCGAGGTCGCGCTTGTCGAAGAGTTGCCCGGCCGGTTCGTCGTCGTGTTGCTGTTGCTCGACTGCGTGCTGATCTTGATGCCCTTCATCTCGCGCTCGTCGAAGGCACGCTTGATGGCCGTGTACATCACCTCGGGCTTATCCCACGCGCTGATGCGGACGGGGCCGCCGAAGTTCTCGACGCGGATGCGCGGGCGCTCGGCGCGCGTCTGAAGCGTGTTCGTGACGCGCTCTATCTGGCGGCTGTCGCCGTGGACGTGGACGCCCTCGACGTCGACGTCGACATCGACATCGGCATCGGCATCGACGTGGATGCCGGGGTCGATGACGACGACCCCGGCGGTCGCGCCGGCCGCCTTACGCGCCTCGCGGGCGGCCGCGCGCGCCTCGCGCTGAATCTCGCGGGCGGCCGCGCGGGTCTCGCGCGCGGCCTCGCGCACTTCGCGCCCCGCCTCGCGCACCGCCTGACGCGCCTCCTCCGGCTCGTCGCCGTCGTGGTACTCCACGCCGTCCTCGTCACTCGTCGCCGAGAGCATGTTCGTCACGGGGCTCTGCGGGCGTCCGTCCTGCGCGCGGCGGACGTTAATCGAGCCGTTGACGTTCGAGAGACGCAGGCGCGCGCCGCCACGGCCGAGCTGACCGGCCAAGTCGTTGCCGACGTAGTCGCCGCGCTTGACCGGCAGGCCGAAGTCGTTGCGAATCGAGCCGTGGACGGTGCTGGCGCGCACCTCAGCGTTCGAGTCCGAGGGGATGGTCACGTAGACGGGGCCGTTGACCGAGCCGAGCGAGACGGGCTTCGACTCGTCGAGGCGGTCGAGGACGACTTCGAGTCGGCCGTTGATGGTCGAGAGCTTGAGCTGCCCGGTCAGGCTGCGGCCCATGACGCGGCCGTTAATCGAGGAGGCGACGACTTCGCCGTCGAGGCCCTCGACGTCTATCCCGCCGTTGATGAGCTTTATCTCGTCGACGCGCGCGCCGCGCGGGATGGTCAAAGTGTATTCGACCGTCGCCGGCTGGTTGCGCCTGCGCTCCTCCTCCGTCATGTTGCGGTTCCAAGTGTAGTTGCCGCGCGTGTAGTCGGTCTCTATCTGGACGGCCTGCGGCGTGGCGTGGACGCGGATGACGGCCTCGTCCAGACGCTCCTTGACGTGTGCGTACTTGACGGCGTCGACACGCACCTCGTTGCGCTCCCAAGAACGAACCTTGACGCCGCCGTTCATGTTTTCGAGCGCGACGCGGCCGCCGGGCGCGAGCGCGTAGGTTTGGTGAAACTCCTCGGTGAGCTGGCCGCGCAACTCGTCGTCCTGATGCGCGCGCGTGCTGTCCGGCCCGAGCATGAGCGCGGCCACCGCGAAGATTATTCCTAGGGTCAAAAGTCTTTTCATCACTTAACTACCTTCGTCTTATCGAACGTCAAACGCCGTGGGCGAATCCGTGTGTGTGCGTCGTCTACTTTTTACGAGGCGCGCTTAAGAGGCGCGCTTAATCTCGATGTCGCCGTTGATGGTTTTGAGGCGCAGCGAGCGCCGGCCGCCGCCTCCGATTTGGGCCGACAGCTTGCGACGGCTGACGCGGCCTTGCAGGGTCATCTGGAAGTCGGTCGAGATGTCCCCGTTGAGCGTCTCGGCCTCCACGTCGGCGCTCAGGCCGTCGGGGAAGCTCAGGTTGATGCCGCCGTTGATGGTCGAGAATTCGAGCGACCTGTCCCAGTCGAAGCTCCTCATCGTGGCCTTGATTGAGCCGTTGACGGTGCTGGCGCGCGCGTAGCCCGAGGTCGAGACGGTGATCTCGCCGTTGACGGTGCGCGCCTCGACGTTGGCCGCGATGCCGTCGGCCTCGACGCCGCCGTTGACGGTCTGCCCGTGGAAGCGGACGCCGGCCGGCACGCGCACGACGAAGTCGACGTGGACGTCGTTGTCGCGGACGTTCGAGCGGCCGCCCGCGCCCGGCTCGCAGGTGTTCGGCTTCGACGGGTCGGGGCTCGGGTAGACAGCGCAGATGGTGACGCCGTCCGCGTGCGGCACGACCTCGACGCGGACTGACTCGGGCGCGCTGCGCCGTCCGCGCTTCGTCGCCACGACCTCGACCTCACCTCCCGCAGCAGTCCCCTCGGCGCGCACGCCGCCGTTGACGCCCTTAATCTCGACGACGCGCCCGGCCGCGACCGCGCCGCGCCAACGGAACTCCGCGCCCTGCTGCTCGTCCTGTGCGGCCGTCTCCGACGCGGTCGCCTCCGCCGTCTCCGCGGCGGACGCTGTGACGAGGTTCGTCATCGCGCTGCGATAGTTGCAGGCGGTGGTGGAGAAGACGGCGAGCGTCATGACGGAAGCCGCGAGCAGGAAGATTCTGAGAGAGCGCATCTGTGATTCCTCGTTTCCGTGGGCCGGGACTTTGTCGAGAGCGGCGGGCGCGCGGTCGGCCTCAGTGAAGACCCTTCTAACGAACCCGCGTCGCCCATCTAACGTGTGTACACCGTGGGGGCGTCGCTTGTGGCAAAAAAGTTCGGGGCGGGCGCTTCGAGAAGGCCCGCCCCGTCCGCTCACATCTTCCGCAGATGGACGGTGCCGTTAAAGGCGGAGAGGTTGATGTCGGCGTCGCCGCCGCCGACCGTGCCGGTGAGTCGCGTCTGCGCCTCGGGCTTGGGCGTCGGGGGGAGCGTCGCGCCCTTGATGGGGAAGTCGGTGATGATCTCGCCGCCCGTGACGACGCGGGCGTTAATCTTGAAGGAGGCGTCGGCCGGGAGCATCAGCGTCACGTCGCCGCTCGTCGTCCGCAGGTCGTAAGAGCCGCCGGGCGCGAGCGCGCCCTCGAACGAGACGCCGCCGCTCACGGTCTTGGCGACGACGCGCGTGTGCGTGACGCCTTGGAGCTTAATCTCGCCGCTCGTCGAGTTGACTTGCAGGTCGTCGCGGGGCGAGACGGGGCGGGCGTTCGTGGCGACGACCTCGCCGCTCAGAGAGCGCAGGCGCACGGGCCCCCGCGCGTCGTCGAGACTGATGTTGCCGCTGAAGCAATCGACGTCGACGGCGCGGGAGACGCGGCTCACGTCAACGTCGCCGCTCGCGCACTCGATGCGCGCCTCGGCCACGTCGGAGACGACCACGTCGCCGCTCTGGATGTGGAGGATGACGGTCGCGCCGCGCGGGACGTTGAGCTCGATGCTGCCGGAACCGAACTCGCCGGGGAGAATTTCCTCCGTCCCCGCGCCGACGAGGACGGAGACGCGGCTGACGGGACCCGAGGCGGCGGGCTGTTGTCCCGACGCTCCGGCGGCGGCGGCGGCCTCGGCGTGTCGCAACTCGATTCGCTGCGCGTCACCGGAATAAGCGCGCACCTCTTTGCGCTCCCAACCTTGGACGACCACGTCGCCGGATTCGAGTGAGAGCTCGACGACCACGTCGGGCGTGGCCGCGACGCGGCGCTCAACGCGGGCGGTCGCCTCCTCCTCGGCGGCCTTCTTCGCACCAGCGCGCGGAGCGGGTTTAGGAGTCTCCTCGGCGCGCGCGGCCGGGGCGAGAGCCGCCGCGAGGAGTAAAGACAAAGTGAGTGAAGCCAGTTTCATCGTTTCGTACTTCCGATTCGCAGTCATTAAACTTTAACGCCCCAACGTCGCGACCTGTGCTTGGTCGGCGACCGAACGCATCATGTCAATCTTGGTCTGGTAGGAAGAGAAGAGATACGCGGCGGCGTCCGAGTCCTTCGGGTTGCGTAGCGCCGCGCGGCGCGTGTCTTCGATGGCGCGGTTGATGACGGCGAGATTGCGCTCGTAGTCCGCGCGCACGCTCGGCCGCAGCGCGCGGTCGCCGCCGACCTCAATCATCTTCTGCAAAGAGGCGACGGCGCGAACGTAGTTCTCCTCGCCGGGCACGAACCGATTCCTCACTTCGCCGTTGGACGCGACGGGGACGGTCGTCTCGACATTCGTCTTCGCCTCGGCGACCTCGGTCGTGCGCGCCTCCAACACGTCCTTCAGGACGCGCGGCGTGCGGCGCTGCTGTCGCGGTGCGTTCTGCTGAATCTTCGGCGCGGGCGTCGCGTTCTCGTTCTCGTCCGCGTCGGGCTGTCGCTGTTCGCTTCCATTGCCCGTCTCGTCCGTCGTCTTGTCCTTCGTCTCGTCATTCCGTGACAGATGCCCGTAGAATGCAGTCCCCGTAAGGTGTTCGACAACATTACCGTAGTTCGAACCCACGAGCGCCGTCGCCGTGTCGAGACGGTTCTTGTAGACGAGGCCGAAGACGAGGGCGAGGGCGACGAGTGCGGCGAGGCCCGCGAACGCGCCTGCGTGGCGCGGCGCGAGCGCAAACGGAGAGGCGAGCCAGCCGAGGAGCGCGCCGAAGCTGCGGCCGTTGCCCTTCGCGGGTTCGACGCGCGCGGGACGGAGCGCGGCCAAGGCGTCGTCAAGCGACGCGCGCAGACGCTCGGTCGGGACGTTTACTTCAGCGTCGGGCGCGAAGGCCGTGGCGAAGAAAGACAACTCGCCTTGGGCGGCGTCGAGCGCGGTCGCGCATTCGTCGCAGGCGGCCAAGTGGCGCGCGGCCGTCGCGTGCGCCTCGGCGGCAAGCTCGCCGTCGAGGTAAGCCTGTATCGCGGCCTCGTCCAAACAACCCTTTGTCCTCATCTACGTCCTCCGATTTTCCCGTACACCCGCGTGAACTCTTTGCGCCCGCGCGCGATTAGGCTCCCGACGTTCGACTCGTTGAGCGAGAGCGTGCCCGCTATCTCGCGGTACGAAAGCCCCTGCTGTTTGAGGAGCAGACAACTGCGCATCGGCTCTTTGACCTGTTCGAGCGCGCGGCGCGCCTCTTCAATCTCCGCGCGGCGCTCGTAGTCAGCGTCGAGCGCCGCCGTCCGTCCGTCGCCCGCCGCGAACGCCTTGGCGAACTCTTCCTCGCGCGCCGTCGAGCGACCGCGCCCGCGCAAGGTGTTGAGCGAGAGGTTGGTCGCGACCCTCAAAAGCCACGCCCTCAAGTGCTCCTCGCCGCTCAACGTGTCGAGGTGACTGTAGAGTTTGAGAAAGACCTCTTGCGTCACGTCCTCGGCGAGGCCGGAGTCGCGCACGACCCCGTAGGCCGCGCGGTAGACGGCGCGGTGGTGCAGCATGAACGCCTCGTCGAAGGTCGGCGCGGGAGGCGTTGTCTCAATTCTGCTCGCCACAGAATCTACCAGAGCCTCCCCCGAACTCTCCGTCATCGCCGTGCCGGTCTGCATGAATATCGCGACGCTCAAAACTTTGTAGTAGGACGGACATCCGACCCTCTCACGCCTCACCCCGAGAGCGTGGCCGGGCCGAGACGCCCGCCCCACACCTTAGCCACGCTTCAAACGGACATCCCCGTTGATCGTCTTGATGACGATTTTATTCCGGCCGCCCCCCGTCTGTCCCGTCCCGTAGAGGTACTTGCGCGGCGTCCCGTGGCGGTACTCCCAGTCGGCCGACTCGCGCTGCTGGAGCGGGAAGTCGCTGACTATCTGCGCGTCGCGGCCGAAGTTGTTCTTGGTGCGCGCGATTTCGATGTAGATGTCCATCGAGAGGCCGTCGGGGACGGTCAACTCAATCTCGCCGCCCATCGAGGTCAGTTCAACGGCGCGGTCGCCGTCTTCGGGGTTGCCGACCATCCTGACCGTCACGTCGCCGCCCATCGTCGTCGCGTGCGCCGCGCCGTCCACCGCCTCGATGCGTATGTCGCCGCCCATCGTCTTGGCCCGGACGAACTTGACGGCCGAGCGGATGGTGATGTCGCCGCCCATCGTCGAGACGTTCGCGCCGGCGGGCGCGTCCTCGACGCGGATGTCACCGCCCATCGACGTGATGCGAACTTCGCTGCCCGTCGAGACGCCGCTCCGGTTGGTGACGTTTTTGTAGATGACCTTGCCGCCCATCGAAGAGCCTTTGACGTCGCCCGTCACGTCTTCGACCAGAACCTCGCCGCCCATCGTCGAGACCTTGCCGTCGACTTCCGAACCGCGCAGAGTGATGTTGCCGCCCATCGTCGAGAGGTCGAGGCGGCCCTTGAGGTTCGAGAGGTCGAGCGCGCCGCCCATCGTCTCGCCGCCGAACGAGCCTTCGAGGTCGGCGAGGCGGATTCGCCCGCCCATCGTGTTGAACTGCACGTCGAAGCGGCGCGGGACTTTAATCTCGAAGCGGATGTTGGTCGAGTAGTTGCGGCGGCCGCCCTCGTAGCGCGAATGAATCGCCAGCCCCGCGCCCGTCTCGCGGAAATCGACGACGCTCTGCGCGCCGTCGCGCCCGCCGAGCGTGGCGCGCACCGAGACAGATTCCTGATCCCAACCCGAGATGTCGAGCGCGCCGCCCGTCTCCAAGTCGACGTCGAGGCGCTTGCCGGAGGCGACGTTGAACTGTCGCTCGACGCGGCGCGCATCGCCGTCGGTCTGTGCGTCGGGCGTCGGCAGGCTCGACGAGGCGTCGGCCGCGCACGCGGCGGCGGCGAGGCTCGCCAGCGTGATGGCGAATGTAATCAGCAGGTTTCGATTTCTCATCTCCGGGCTTCTCCTTAACTGACTTCGGAATCGTCGGGCGCGTGC
>DASUNL010000131.1:0-4152 GCA_036277175.1 Pyrinomonadaceae bacterium
ACGTGCAGGCCGACACGACGCGCCCTTGGTCGCCCGAAGTCTTGGAGAAGATTGAACGCGCGGCCGCGCCGACGCTCGTCTCCGAGCGCACCGAGACGATTGAGGCGTCGGCGATGGCGCGGCCCGCGGACGCCGCGCGCGAGGGCGCGCAGATGGTCGAGCTGAAAGGTGTCGAGCGCCCGTATCCGTTTTACGGCACGTTCGAGCTTGAGGACGGACGGCCCTTCGACCACGCGCTCTTGGACGACGGGGGGGCAATCGTCGCGCCGCTTCTGCTCGAACGTCTCGGCTTGCAGGTCGGCGACGAAATCAGAATCGGCGAGAGCGTCTTTCAAATACGCGGCGTCGTCGGGCGCGAGCCGGGCGCGGGCGGCGGCTTCCGTCTCGGCCCGCGCGTCTTCGTCGCGCGTGAGGCGATGGAGACGGCCGGGCTGACAGGCTTTGCCGCGCGCGCGCGCAGAAGGATGCTGTTTAAGACTTCGGAGGGCGGCGCGGGCGAGTTGGTCAAACGTCTGCGCGGCGAACTCATCGGCAACGTCGTCAACGTCCGCTCCTACCGCGAGACGGAAGAGAGCATGGGCGAGCAGTACGCGCGCGCCGAAAACTTCCTCGCGCTCGTCGGGATGGTCGTCCTCGTCTTGGGCGGCATCGGGGTGTCGAGCGTCACGCGCGTCTTCGTCGAGCAGAAGAAGAAGTCCATCGCGGTGCTCAAGTGTTTGGGCGCGACGGGCCGCCGCGTGACGGCCGCTTACTTAGCGCAGACGCTCGCGCTCGGACTCGCCGGAAGTCTGCTCGGCGTCGCGCTCGCGAAAGGGGCGCTTATGTTCGTCGCCGCGCGCTTCGCCGAAAGTCTGCCGCCGAACATGGACTACGGTTTGAGCGCGGGCGCGGTCTGGCAGGGTTTGGGCTTGGGCGTCGTCGTCTCGCTACTCTTCTCGGCGATGCCGCTCATGCGCGTGCGTCACGTCAAGCCGGACATCCTCCTGCGCGAGCGCGACACGTATGAGCGCGGCCGACGGTTCGACTTGCCGCGCTGGTTCGTCGGCCTGCTCGTCGGCGTCGGGCTTCTGCTCCTCGTATCGTGGCAGGCGGGCGAACTTCGGACGGGACTCTTCTTCGTCGGCGGCCTCGGAGCGACGGCCGCGCTACTCTACGCGGCGGCGTGGCTGCTCGTGACGATTGTCGGCCGGGCGCGTCGGCTCGGCGGGTCGTTCGCGGTGCGGCAGGCGGCCGGGAGTTTGACGCGGCCGGGCAATCAGACGCGCGTCGTCGTGATGGCCGTCGGCCTCGGCGCGTTTCTCGTGATGAGCGTCCAGTCGGTGCGCGAGAATTTGATGGGCGAGTTCGACCTGACGCAGCGGACGAACCTCGCCGACATGTACGTCATCGACGTGCAGAGGGATCAGGCCGAGGGCGTGGCGCGCGTGGTCGAAGAGCGTACGGGCGCGCGGCCCGAAATGGTGCCCACGGTGCGCGCGCGCATCTACGCCGTCAACGGCCGCGAAGTTGACCTCGAACGGACGGAGATGCGTCGCGAGCGCGGGCTCTTGGGGCGCGAGTACGTCGTCACTTATCGACCGCGCCTCGAAGCCAACGAGCAGATAGTCGCGGGCGAGTTCTGGGACGAGACGCCTTCGGCCGTAGGCGAGGTCTCGATTGAGGAGGGGATGCGCGGCGTGGTTGGCTTGGACGTCGGCAGTAGCATCACGTTCGACGTGCAGGGCCGGAAGATTGAGGCGCGCGTCACGAGCGTGCGACGGATTGATTGGCGCAACTCGCGCACGGGCTTCCTCGTCCTCTTCCGCCCCGGCACGCTCGAAGGCGCGCCGCAGAACCTCATCGCCGCCATCAACGGCCCCACGGACTCGCGCGAGCGCGCGCGTTTCCAGCGCGCGCTGCTCGACGCCTACCCGAACCTCTCGGTCATCGACGTGGCCGACATCGTGCGGAGCGTGAGCAGCATCCTCTCGAACCTGACGCTGGCGGTCTCGTTCATCGGCGGGTTCGTGCTGCTGAGCGGCGCGCTGATTCTCGTCGGGTCAATCGCGATGACGAAGTTCCAGCGCGTCTACGAGGCGGCCGTCCTGAAAACTCTCGGGGCGAAGCGCGCGACGCTGCTCGCCATGATTCTCGCCGAGTACGGGCTGCTCGGCCTCGCGGCCGGACTGGTCGGCTCGCTCGCAGCCGTCGCGCTCTCCTACGCGGTCGCGCGCTACCTGCTCGAAATCCCTTGGGCCTTCACGCCCTTCGTCAACCTCTTCGGCGTCGTCGCCACCGCCCTCCTCGTCACACTCGTCGGCGCGCTCTCAAGCCTCGACGTGCTCGCGCGCAAGCCGCTCTCCATCCTTCGCGGGCAGTAATTACGAAACGTTCAGAGCGTTTTCAAATCGGGCTCGACCCAGCGGGCGCGCGCCTCGAAAGAGAAGAGAAGCTCGCGCGTGTAGAACTCAAGCGGGAGGTTTTTGTCGGCCGTCGTGATGAGTTCGTCGGCGAGTCTGTCCACGTCGCAGCAGTCGTCGCGGTGTGATTCGAGGAAGCGGAGGACGTGGCGGAGCCAGAAGATGGTGAGCGTTTCGTGGTAGCCGCTCTCGCGCGTGTTCGCGACGCCGGACGCCTCGTTGTAACGCCTGATGCCGCGTCGCGTTAAAAGGACGGCCTCGTCCCATTCGTGATGGAGCAAGTACCAGAGCGCGACCGTGAGGTGCGCCGCGTGCGTCCAACGCTCGCGCGGGAGCGCGCACGACTCGAAGTCGCGCACGAGCGCCTCGGCCTCGGAGACGGTTTCGCGGACGGTCGTTTCGACGGATGTGGCGGACATGATAAGCAAGACCTTCCTCGCGTTAGTATCGCCTGTCATAGAACGGCTCGGCGGCGACCTGAAAATCGTCTTCGTAGACGACGTAGCCGACCCGCGCCGACTTCACCACGTCGATGAGCACGTCGTTGCGCTCAAGGATGGAGACGAGTTCCCACGCCTTCGAGATGTGCGCGCGCGCCGTCGACTTAAACCAGCAGACGGCCCGGTAGGTCTCGACCGCGCCCTTCGAGCGCGAAAACTTCGTCGGCCGCTCAAGGTTCTCGTCGAACCATTCGGCCAGACTCATCAGGGCGTCGAACTCGTAATCGGGCAGGCTGCCGGAGTCGCGCAGGCGTGTGGCGGCCATGAAGATTCCGCCCCGCACGTGCGAGTTGCGGTCAACCTGCGCGCCGACGAAGCGTAAGAACATGACGGCCTCAACGTGTTGCTTTTACCCCTCACGCGGACGCCGACGGCCGGCGTCCGAAGTTGTTTGCGAAGATGGTTGCGACGACAAGATCGATGAAACTCGCGCTCTACCGTTGAGCTACGGCCCTCGTAAAAGTTGTTGAGGGCCGCCGGGACTCGAACCCGGAACCGCGTGCTTATCAAGCATGTAGTTCCATCCGCATTCGTCGCAAACTTTGCGATGTACGGCGACAAGGGTCGGCGAGAGATTCGCGCCGGTTGGAAAGGGCGCGGCAGGAGTCGAACCTGCTATACCAGATGTACTCCCGCCCGCATTCGCCGTTGGCAATGAGCTTTTGAAGTTGCGAGGCCGACGAGTTTTGTCGAGACCATTGGTTTACCAACCGATTGGCAATGTAGTCCCGACCGCATTCGGCCCCGCGTGTTTGGTTACAGACTGACGCTCTCGACGCGGCCGACCCAGTGGTCGGCGTCGAGACGCCCGGCGGCGAACTCCGCAATCACGTTGAAGACGTTATCCGAGAAGCCGCCGACGTTGAGGATGTCTTCGCGCTCGCGCGCCTGCGTCGTGCCGTAGGGCTGGAGGTCGATGCAGACGAGTCGCGCCGAAGGGTTGCGCGCGCGGAAAGCGTTCCACTCGCGCGCGAGCGCCGTCCCGCGCCCCCCGCCCGCGTCCACCCACGACTGGTTGTCCGAGACGTAGATGACGAGGTCGCCCGTCGCCTTGCGTGCGTTGAGCGACACGAGCGGCGCGCTGCAATTCGTGCTGCCGCCGCCGACCGAGGCGAGACGCTCGGCGTTCGTCATCACGCTGTCGCGCGGGTTAAGAGAAACGCTGACCAGACGTCCCTCGAACGGCATCACCTCGGCGCTCGGGTTCTTGCGCAGCACCGTCGCCGAGACGAGCGCCGCCACGTCCACGCAGC
>DASUNL010000132.1:0-10315 GCA_036277175.1 Pyrinomonadaceae bacterium
GCCTTCTCGCGCCGCTTGTCGCAGAGCGCGAGTTCCGCGTCGAGCCTTTTGGCGTAAGCGCGCGCGCGCTCGGCCCCGCCCGTGTCGGGCGCGACGACCGTCAGCTTCGGCATCGGGTTCGTCTGGTAGTGGCCGATGAAGACGGGCGCGGCGAAGAGGTGGTCGACGGGGATGTCAAAGAAGCCCTGAATCTGCGCCGCGTGCAAGTCCATCGTGAGCACGCGGTGCGCGCCCGCCGTCGCGATTAAGTTCGCGACGAGCTTGGCGGCGACGGGCACGCGCGGCCTGTCCTTCTTGTCCGAGCGCGCGTATCCGTAGTAGGGGATGACCGCCGTGATGCGCTCGGCCGACGAGCGGCGAAACGCATCGAGCATCACGAGCAGCTCCATCAGGTTCGCGTCCGTCGGCGGGCAGGTCGGCTGGACGATGAAGACGTCGCCGCCGCGCACGTTCTCGTTAATCTGGAAGTTGTACTCCCCGTCGGAGAAACGCGCCGCCATCGCGCTGCCGGGGTCGCAACTGAGGTAGTAGCAAATCTCCTCAGTCAACGCCCGGTTCGCGTTCCCCGCGAAGACCTTGATGCCGCCGGTCGTACTCATAAACTAAGTGACGAGTGACAAGTGACGAGTGACGAGTTGATGACAACCTTCCGCTTGTCACTCGTCACTTGTCACTCGTCACTGTTCGTGTGGCTGGGGCGGAAGGATTCGAACCTACGAATGCCGGTTCCAAAGACCGGTGCCTTACCACTTGGCTACGCCCCAATCTCGTCCTCGCTGCCGCCGCCGTCTCCGAGCGACGCCGCGCACGCTCCCCAACGCTCGGCGTACTCGGCGCGCCCGACAGTCTCGCACTCGAAAACCTGCCAGCGACTCTCGATGGTCAGCGCGCGGGCCGCCGCACTCGCCGCGAAGGGATTTTCAAATACTCCGAAGACGCTTGAGCCGCTGCCGGAGAGCATCGCCGCCTCGGCCCCCGCCGCCGTGAGCGCGTCGCGCGCGCGCGCGATTTCGGGTTCGAGGGGGAAGACGACCGGCTCGAAATCGTTGCGCATCACCCCACGAAGCGAACCCGAAAAATCAAGCCCCGCGCGGGAAATAGGCAGCTTAGCGTCCGCCTCAGCCTTTGTCAAGGCAGGCGCGTTCAGCAGTTTATAGGCTTCGGCGGTCGAGACTTTCACCCCCGGCGTGACGACCACGAGAGAGAGTTTGGGCGCGTCTTCGAGCGGTCGTATGTCAGTCCCGAGACCCGTGCCGGCGGCCGTCCCGCCCGTCAAAAAGAAGGGCACGTCCGCGCCGAGACGCGCCGCCAACTCTACCAACTCTCTCTTACTCACGGCGACATCCCACAACGACGCGAGGCTGCAGAGCGCGGCGGCGGCGTCCGACGAGCCGCCGCCGAGTCCCGCCTGCGAAGGTATGTGCTTCTCAAGCGTCATGCGCGCGCCCAACGTCCGCTCGCCCGCGAACTCTCTGAGCGCCACGGCCGCGCGGTGGACGAGGTTCGTCTCGTCCGAAGGGATTTCGGGGTCTGTCGAGACGAGTTCGATGCGCCCGTCTTCGAGCGGCTCGAAGGTCAAAAGGTCGTGGAGCGAGATGGTTTGAAAGACCGTCTCGATTTCGTGATAGCCGTCGGCCCGCCGCCCCAGAACGCGCAGGACGAGGTTGATTTTGGCGTAGGCCGGGAGTGTGATTTTTGTTTCTGACACGCGAAAACGGCTGGCCCTCATTTTACCGAGCGCCAGCCGCCGTGTGAAATCCCGTTTTGAAGTCTCGCGCGCGCGTTACCGTTTGACGAAGACCTGCGTGAAGTAGTAACGCCCGTCGGAGGCGCGCGCGACGCCGAGGCCCGCGTGCGTGAACTCGCCGTTGAGAATGTTGTCGCGGTGCTTGTGCGAGATCATCCAACGCTCGACGGCGAACGACTCGGGGTCGTCGTAGCCTTGATTGAACGCGATGTTCTCGGCCAGCGCGCGCCAGCCCGCGACGCCGAGCAACTCGGCCCGGCCCGACATGTCGAGGCCGTCCCTGTCGACGTGGTTGAAGAAGTCCTGCCGCGCCATGTTCTGCGAGTGGTAGCGGGCCATGCGCGTGAGCTCGCCGTCCCACGCGAGCGGGCGGCGGCCGCGCGCGCGTCGCTCCGCGTTAATCAACTCGAACACGCGACGCTCGCTCGAAGTCGCCGCCGCGACCGCCATCGGCGCGGACGCTGCGCGCGACGAGGCGAGGCGCGCTGTAGGATTAGCGGCGACGTTGTTGCGGTAGGCCGCGACCATGCGCGCGCGTTCGCGCTGCGGCACTTCCTGACGCGAGCTTGAGAGCAGACGCGCGACGGGACGGGCCGAGGGCTTCGCGGTTTCGTTCTTGTTGGCGCGCGCGGCCGAAGGGGCGAAGGCCATCAACGTCAACAGCGCGAAGACGGACGCGGCGCTTCGCCCGCGCACGCGCGAGGGGAACATGAAGGGGAACTTCATTCGGGGTAACTTCTCCTCAAAAGCTCGGAGGACTAAAAATCTTTAGGGGCGTTACCGTCGAGACCGCTGTTTGGGGCTTACGGCCTATCGTTGGCGAGTGTACAACACACCCTCCGACACGTCAACCATTGT
Source organism: Pyrinomonadaceae bacterium (assembly GCA_036277175.1). Lineage (GTDB taxonomy): Bacteria > Acidobacteriota > Blastocatellia > Pyrinomonadales > Pyrinomonadaceae > DASQDT01. The sequence goes on from DASUNL010000132.1 coordinate 2,606, forward strand.
TTTACACAGTGGGCGTTACGCAGTTCTCGCCTGAAAACCTCGTAAGGCTCTGGATATTAAGGGTTTAAGTAAAACTGTGCGGGTGATTTGGCCGCGTCGTCGGGGGATTACGTGTTAAACGACGACGCGATTTCGACCGCCCACGGGAAGGTCGTGCGTACTCTACAATCGGACGTTTAGGCGGGCAAGCATTATTTGCCAACTTCGCCGTTTATCTTCGCCTTGATGCGGTTGGATTCGACCGCTTCGACCGAGAGGGAGAGGGCTTTGCGCCACGCCGCACGGGCCTCTTCGCCCCGGCCGCGGCTGTACATCACGTCGCCGAGATGTTCGTGAATCGCAACCGAGTGAGGGTTACGTCGTGCCGCCTCGCTTAGATACCGCTCGGCCTCTTCCAGTTTGCCGAGTTTGAAATAAACCCAGCCGAGACTGTCGAGGAATTGCGGGTTGTTCGGCTCGGAGTCGACGGCGCGTTGAATCATCGCGCGCGCGTCTTCAAGACGCTCGCCGCGCTCGGCGAGGAAGTATCCGAGGTTGTTAAGAGCGGTCGCGTTGTTGGGGTCGCCTTTGAGGATACGCCGCAGGGAATCTTCCGAGCCTTTGAGGTCGCCGGCGCGCTCCTGCGCGGAGGCGAGGACGACGAGGGCCTGTGTGGTCTTCTGTTTTGAGTCGGCCGGCGCGAGTTCGAGCGCCTTGCGCGCGGCCTCGACGGCTTCAGCGCCGCGCCCCGCGCCGGTCAGAAGCCCCGAGATGGCGAGGTAGTAGTCGAAGTCTTCGGGCGTCCCCTTCAGCCCCGCGCGCAGGAGTTCGAGACCTTCACCGGCGCGTCCGACGTCCGACAGCGCCGTCGCTTCGAGGCGCGCGAAGGAAGCCTCGCCGGGGTGACGAACGCGCGCCGAGCGCGCCGCGTCGAGCGCCTCGGCCCTGCGCCCGAGTTGTCTGAGAAGTAGGACGTTGTGCAGGTCGGGCGTCGGGTCGTCGCTACCCAAGAGTCGGCGCATGCGTGTGACGACCGTGAGAGCCTCGTCAGGCTTCCCCGCCAGACGCCGCAGCTCGATGACTCTCCCTAGCACGAGGGACACGAGGTTTTTCTTGTCTGGCGTGACCTGTTCTTCGCCGATGCCGCGCGAGCGCAGGAGTTCTTCGTATGCGGCGACGGCCTCGTCGTATCGCAGCCCGTCGGCCAGAATCTGCGCGAGTTGGGCGGAGAGCGTGAGGTGCTCGCGCTCACCGGGTGCGCGCGCGGCGATGCCTGCGCGCAAGGTGGCGGCCGCCTCGTCGATGCGTCCAGCCTTCGCCTCTGCGCGGGCGAGCAGCCCGACTGCCGAAGAGTTCTTCGGGTTGGCGGCGACCATCCGCCGCAGGTCTCCCACGATCTCCGTGCTGAAACTCCCGCCCGCTTCGATGACGTTGTCGAGCAGGTCGAGGTAGGTGGCGTTGTCGGGTTCGAGCGCCAGAGCGCGTGACGCGGCGGCTGCCGCCTCGTCGGTGCGCCCCGCGCGCAGCAAAGCCTCGGAGAGGCGCGCCTGCGCAACGTCGGGCGCAAGCTCGCGGCCGCGCGTGAGAATCTGGTAGAAGCGACCTTCGACGGAGGGCGGCGCGGCGGCCCAACCTCTGAAGGCATCGACCGCCTCCTTTTCGCGCCCCGTCGCGAGGTAGATTTCGCCGAGCAGAGCAAGGGCCTCGGCGTCGGTCGGGCGCAGGCGCAGAACTTCGCGCAGCTCGACGACGGCGCGGTCGGCCTCGGCGCGCACGACCGGCCCCTCGGAGAGGTTGCTCTTAATTGAGTAGACGCGCGAGAGGACGCGGCGCGCGCCGAGGTTGTCCTTGTCGGTCGCGACCGCCGCGCGCGCCTCGCGCTCGGCCTCGGGGAGGTCGCTGAAGAAGAAGAAGGCTATCTCGGCGAGCGCGGTGCGGGCCTCGGCGAGTCGCGGGTCGAGTTCGACCGCTTGACGGAAGGCCGCGCGCGCCTGCTGCAAAGCGTCGACGGGGCGGCCACCCGAGCGGACGCTGAAGTAGATGCGCTGCCCTTCGAGTAGTTTCGCGTAGGCTTGCGCGCGACGCTCGCGCGTCGCCTGCGCGGGCGGCTGCACGGTCTGCGCGGACTGCGCGTCGGGAGTCGGCGACGGGGCGGCGTCCTGTCGCGCCGAGGCGTTCGCGGCCGTGTGCGCGAGGAGGAGGAGGGCGAGGGCGGCGGCCGAGGGGCCGCGTCGGAGATAAAACTTCAAGAGAACGTTCCTTTCGCCGGGGACGCGGGCGGCGTCTCGCCGGGCGTCGTCAGACGCACGACGCGCTCCCACGCCGAGCGGCGCGGGTAGGCGTAGACGAGGACGGCGACGGCGATGAGGCCGATCTTGACCGCCTCCGGCATGTACCTGTATTCGCGCTCGCCCCAAATGACGCTGAGGATGAAGCCCATGACGGCGATGGTGCCGCCGATGAGCGCGACGAAGACGGTCGTCTTCTGCAAGGTGTCGAGCAGCCCGGTCGTGCCGCGCAGAGACGCGATGTCTTGCAGACGGGCGGCGTTGAACATCGTCCGGCGCAGGACGACCGCGCCGACGCCGAAGAAGACGATGGCGATGCGCAAGGTCATGTCAATGACCGGCTCGGCGCGGCTGAACTCGGGGATGAGGACGCCCGCGTAGGCGAGCGCCATCAACAAAACGGTGAGCGCCAGCATCGCGTAGACGAAGTAGGCGGCGGCGCGTTGTCGTCGCGTCAATTCGCCGCGCGTGCTCTCACTTGTCTCTGTCACTTCGGGCCGTCCTCTTGGTCGTCCGCGACGGGTCGATTCGGGCGCGGGCACATGGGGAGTTGACTTCGTTAACGGGGGTTAGCTCGATATTATCACCCGCTTCATAAAAAAGGACAGCCGCCCCCACAGGGAGAGCGGCCGTCGCATTTATTCGAGAGCCAACGCGCGCGGCCCTTACGGCTTGACGTCGCCCGGCGGCGGGGGCGTGGCCGGCTGCGTGGGCTGCGTCGCGGGCGGCTGCGTCGGGTCGCTGCCCGACTTCGGTGGGCCGGGCTGCGTGGGCTGCGGGCTGATGGCCTTCTTGTCGTCCACCTTCGGCGCGGGCAGGGGCGTCACGTTGCGCGGCGGGGCGGAGCGTCTGACGGGCACGGTCGGCGTCGTCACGGGGAGCGTGCCGTTGTTCCTGAGGGCCTCGTCGATTAGGTCGCCCGACTTCTCGCCACTGATGAGGATGCCCTTCTTGTCAATCGTCTTCGGCGTCGCGCCGACGAACTGCATCTTGAGGCTGCCGAGGAACGAGGGGTTTTCCGGCTCGGGGCGCGTCAACGCCTGCGGGTCGGGGTCGGGCGCGGCGACGCCGATGGCCGCGAGCTGCTCGCGCGCCTTGTCGGTGTACTCGCTGTTCGGGTGGTAGCGGACGAGCTGTTGCAGGTACTTCGCCGCCTCGTCGGGCTCCTCCTCGTCGAGGTAGGTCTGCGCGAGGCGCGCGAGCACCTGCGCCATCCCCGTATAGTGCGGGTACTTCTCGACAATCTCGCGGTAGCGCGACTGCGCGCCCTTCGGGTTGTTGGCGACCTGCCGGCGGTAACGCTCGAAGTAGTGGTTGGCGACGAGGTGGTTGTGTTTGGCGAGTACCTCCTGAATCTCACGCAGGCGTATCTCGGCCTCGGGCCGGAGCGCCGTCTGCGGGAACTGCTGGAGGAGCACCTTGATGCGCTGCTCGGCCTTGCGAGCCGACGACACGTCGCGGTCGGGCAGACCCATCTTGCGCATCTCGACCTCGGCGATCTTGAGCATCACGTCGTCGGCGAGCGGGTCGGTCGGGAAGAAGGTGAGCCAGTCCTGATAGTAGTGCGCGGCCTGCACGAGCGCGCTCGTCGTGCCTTCGAGGTAGAAGGTGTCGGCGATGGCGAGCTTGGCGAGCGGCAGGAAGGGCGAGTCAGGGTAGGTCGTGATGATGACGTTAAAGAGCGAGCGCGCCGTCTCGTAGTTGTCCTTGCGCGTCTCCTTCGTGGCGTCCTCGAAAAGCTGTCGGTCGCGGCCCGGAGCGACCGTCCCGATTAGCTCGTCGTACTTGTCGTCGCCCCCGCCGCCGAAGATTTTACCGAGGCCGAGGAAGCCGCCGCCGCCCTTCTTCTTCTTGGAGGAGGCCGAGTTGGCCGCAGTGGCCTGACGGTCACCGATGGTCGAGCGCAGGCCCGCCTGCACGCGCGCGTCGAGGTCGGCGGCGGCCGCTTCGAGCTTGTCGAGCTGCGTGGGGTCGAAACGCTCGGCGCGGTCAACCTTGCCGCGCAGCTCCGACACCTCGGAGAGGAGCGAACCGCTCTCCTTCTCCAGTCCGGAGAGGCGCGCGCGCGCGTCCTCGGCGGACGTTCCCTTCCCGTCCGAGTCCGATGCGTTGAGCCCGGCGATGGCGCTGTTGAGCGTGCGGCGCAGGGCCTCGACGCGCGAGCGCATGACCTCAAGGCGCTGCGCGGGCGTCAGGTTGCTCTGCGCGCCGGTCTGCCGCGCGGCCACGGCCCGAGGCGGCACGAAGCCCGCCATAACGACGGCCGACAGGGAAACCGCGAGCGCGAATTTACGAATAGCCATTACTTCAAGACCTCCATAAAACAGCTTTCGGCAAACAGCACCCGGCGTTCAGCTTTTTGTTTTTTTGCTGATGGCTGAATGCTGAAAGCTTCTAAAGCACAACCGTCAAAGTCCAAGACTCCTAAACCGTTTGCACCGCCGCGCCGAGCAGGTCGCGGACGGCGCGCTCTGGGTCGCCCGTGCCGAAGACGGCCGTCCCGGCGACCATAATCTCGGCCCCGGCTGCGGCCACCTCCGCAATCGTGTTCTTATCAATCCCGCCGTCAATCTCGATGCGGGTCGAGAGTCCGCGCTCGTTGATGATGCGGCGCAGACGTCTGACCTTCTCGACCGCCGCGCGGATAAACGCCTGCCCGCCGAAGCCGGGGTTGACCGACATGACGAGCACGTAGTCGGCGAGTGGCAAAATTTCTTCGAGCGCCGAGAGCGGCGTCGCCGGGTTGATGACGACCCCGGCCTTCGCCCCGCGCCCTTTAATCGAGGCGAGCGTGCGGTGCAGGTGCGCGTCCGCTTCGACGTGAACGGAGACCATCGCGGCCCCCGCTTCGGCGAACTGCTCGGCGTAACGACCCGGCTCGGCAATCATTAGATGCGCGTCGAGGGGCAGTTGGGTTGCGCGGGCGAGCGAGCGGACGACCGGAAGTCCGACCGTGATGTTGGGGACGAAACGGCCGTCCATCACGTCGACGTGGACGAGCGTTGCGCCGCCGCGCTCGGCCGCGCGAATCTCCTCGCCGAGCCGCGAGAAGTCTGCCGAAAGGATGGAGGGCGCGATCTCTATCATCTACTGCTGCGGGCGGCGGTTCGCGCCGGGGCGCGACTGGTTCGCGTTGCGCGCGGGCGTCTGCCCCGAGTTGCGGTTGCGGTTCTGGCCTGAGTTCGTGTTCCGGTTGTTGGCGTTCGCGGCGTTGCGGTTATTCGAGTTTCGGTTGTTCGCGTTACGGTTGTTGGCGTTGCGGTTCGTGTTCGCAGACGTGTTCGAGTTGCCGTTGTTCGAGTTGTTAGCGTTGCGGTTCGAGTTCGAGTTGCGCGGCCGCCGCCGCTCTCGGTTCTGGTTCTCGTTCGCGTCGCCGGAATCACCCGCCTTGTTCTCCGAGGACGACGGCTTCTCCTCTTCCGTCTCGGCCGACTCGACCGACTCGCCCTCCTTCGGCGCGCGACTCACGACGACCGCAATCGTCTGCCCCTTCTTGACGACTTCGCCCGCGCGCGGCGACTGATCGAGGATGATGCCGGGGTTCGTCCCCGACTTGTAGCGGCGCGCGCGTTCGCGCAGTGAAAGCCCGGCCGTCTCTAAAGCCGTCTCGCCCTCGGCGTAGGTCTTGCCCGAGACGTCGGGGACTTGCACCTCGGGGCTTCGCAACGACAGGTAGACGGTGGCCGCGAGTCCGAAGGCGAAGGCGATGAGGATGAGTGCGACGGTGCCGAGTTTGCCTAGCGCCGACAGGAACGATCTCAGTCTCGAAGCCACTAAATTCCGATTCCTCCCCGCCCCCACGGCGCGCGCGCCGAGGCGTCTCGGCGACTTTACAAGCCGCGAAGTCTAACACCCGCGCGCGGCCGCCCGCAAACCCACAGCGCCGACGCTATTTGCGCCGCTCGAAGGCGGCGACGAAGAAGCCGTCCGCGCCCTCCCGGTGCGGCCAAGTGCGCGCCGCGCCCGTCCCCGCGAGCACACGCGCGGGCCGCGCCGCGACCTGCTCGAACCCTTGCGCGTCCTTCAAAAACTGCACCACGACCGACTCGTTCTCCTCGCGCTCGACCGAGCACGTCGAGTAGACCAGACGGCCGCCCGCGCGCACCAAAGTGGCCGCGTTTACAAGGATTCTGAGTTGCCGCGCGGCGAGTTCGGCGATGTCAGGGGGTGTGATGCGCCAGCGTATTTCGGGGTTGTGCCGAAGCGTCCCCGTGCCCGTGCAGGGCGCGTCGACGAGGACTCGGTCGAACGACGCGGGCGCGAACGGCAGGGACGCTTCGGCGTCGATGGCGACTGCGCGCACGCACGTCAACCCCTGCCGCGCGGCCGACTCCGAGACGACGCGCAGACGATGCTGATGCACGTCGCCCGCGACGACGAGTCCGGCGTCTCGCATGAGCGTCGCGAGGTGCGTCGTCTTGCTTCCGGGCGCGGCGCACGCATCGAGGACGCGCTCGCCCGCCCGCGCGTCGAGGACGTGCGCGACGAGTTGCGACGCCTCGTCCTGCATGTAGATTGCGCCCTCCGCGGCGAGCGCGCGCAGAAGCGCCGACGACGCGCCGCCGCCCGACTCCTCGACGCGCCACGCATCGGGCGCGACGCGCGACGCGACGATGCCCGCGCCCGCGTTCCGTATGCGCTCGATGAGAGACGCGCTGTCCGCGCGCAGAGAGTTGACGCGGAAGGCGACGGGCGCGGGTTCGTTGTTCGCGCGCGCGAACGCATGAGTCTCTTCTAATCCGAACGCCTCGGCCCAACGCTCAATGAGCCAAGCGGGATGCGATGTCTCGACAGCGATTCTCTCAAATGCGTCCGTCGCACTCGCTGCCGGGTCATAGTCAGGCTCGCGCGTCGCGCGTCGCAGCACGGCGTTGACGAGCGGCGCGGCCGAGCGCAGGCGCGCGGCATGGACGATGTTGACCGACTCGTTGACGGCGGCGTGCGCGGGCGTGCGCGTGAGAAAGCGCAGTTGGTAGAGGCCGAGGCGGAGCGCGAGGCGGACGGGCGTGTCGAGCGCGTCGGGCGCGCGCGCAGAGAAGTGCGCGAGCGCGCGGTCGAGCCAGAGTTGGCGGCGCAGGACGCCGAGCACAAGCTCGTGGCAGAGAGCGCGGTCTTCCGGGTCAAGCTCGACGCTCAAACTCGCCAGCAGCGGCGCGGCGAAAGCGCCCTCCTCTTCGACGCGACGGAGGATTTCAAAAGCCGCGCGGCGCGCGGGCGAGACAGCATTTGAAGAAGCGTTGGTAGAAGAAGCCGCAGCGCCCTTCGCGCGAACGCTTCCGCCTCGCTTCGCACCGCGCCCGCGCGTTGCGCCACGCTTCGCGCCGCCCGCGCCCTTCTTCGTCACGCTTCCGCGCCCTCGCCGAACGCGCCGAGCGACTCGCCCGCCGCGACGTGCGTGCCGTTGATGAAGTCGCGCGCGCTCATGCGCCGCTTGCCTTCGAGT
>DASUNL010000133.1:0-13849 GCA_036277175.1 Pyrinomonadaceae bacterium
CGGGCTTGAGGACGACGGTGTTACCGGCCGCGAGCGCGGGCGCGAGTTTCCAAGCGGCCATCAGAAGCGGGAAGTTCCAAGGGATGATTTGGCCGCAGACGCCGATGGGCTCGCGCAGGGTGTAGTTGAACATCGGGCCGGGGACGGGGATGGTCTCGCCCTCGATTTTCGTCGCCCAGCCGGCGAAGTACTCGAAGTTCTCGACGACCTGCGGCAGGTCGACGTAGGACGACTCGCGGATGGGCTTGCCGTTGTCGGCCGTCTCAAGCGCGGCCAACTCCTGCGAACGCTCCTCGATGAGCTGCGAGAGCTTGTAGAGGCAGCGGCCGCGTTCGCGCGCGCTCATCTTGCCCCACTTGCCCTCGAAGGCGCGGCGGGCGGCCGAGACGGCCTTGTCGATGTCGGCCTTGTCGCCCTCGGCCACTTCGGCGAGGGTCGCGCCGGTCGAGGGGTTCGGCGTCGTGAAGGTCTTGCCCGACTCGGCGTCGACCCACTGTCCGTCGATGAAGAGTTGATACTTGCGAGGGGTCTCTGATGCGGGCTGCGTTGATGACATGTTCTCTACTCCTGATGAAAAGGGCTCGGATTTGCTTCGTCGTGATTTCGTTCTGCTTGGATGCGCCTATACTTTACACCCGCCGCGCCGCTTCGTCCAAAACCGCGCGCGCCCCCTATTCGTCTTGCACGACGCCGCCGCGCGGTCGCTCCTTCTCCTCGTCGGCGGCGTATTCGAGGTCGGTGTCGCCGGTCACTTCGTCCCAGTCGTAGCCGAGGTAGTTGGCGAAGCGTTGGAGCGGCGACTCCCAGTCCTCGCGCCGCGCGCGGTAAGCCTCGAAGCCCGCCTCCTTGTCCGCGCGCGTCTTGATGCCGGCATCGCCGAGCTTCCGTAGCGTCTGCTCGAAACGCGCGCGCCAGCGACGCGACTCGGCGAACTTCTCCTCGTCGCGCGCGCGAGCGCGTCGCTCAAGGTCGAGCGACGCGACCAGTTCGCCTAGGACGTGGCGCGCGCTGGCCTCGATGTTTCTGACCTCCGGGTGCCGGCACAGCTCTTCGTACTCTTCGGGGTCGAGACATGCGTCGATGACGCTCGGCACTTCGAGCGTGAGGAAGAGGACGCGCGGCAGCCCTTTGTAGACCTCTACGGGGTGGAAGTAGTGGATGATGGGGTGCTCGACGTGCGCTTCGAGAAGCTCTTGGATGTCGCGCGTCGCGACGCGGAGCGTCGCTTCGAGTCCGAGGAAGCGGCCGCCCGCGAAGTGGTGCGCGATGAAGCCGGCCACGTCCGCGCCCTCGCCCGCCTGATGGTAAAAGGAGAGCGCGACGGCGCGCTTGCGTTCGAGCGCGCCGTAGACCGAGAGCAGGTAGGTGACCGACAGAGAGATGAGCGCGAACCCGGCGGCGCTCTCGACGAGCGCGAGCATGCGCATCGCGCTCGTGCGCGGCGTGATGTCGCCGAAGCCGAGCGTCGTCAGCGCCGTCCCGCTGAAGTAGAACGACTCGAACCAAGTGACCGACTCCGTCCCGTAGGCGAGGTAGAACTGCGCGGGCATGCGCGGGTAGTAGAGGAGCGCGAAGCCGACGACGAGCAGGACGATGTAGGCGGTGATGAGCGCGGGCAGGAGCACCGGCCCGACGTGGTGGAGCAGACGGTGGCGTCGCTGGCGCGAGAGGCGGAAGCAGACCGCGCGCCACGCGCGCCAGACGGTGCGGAACATCGCCTCGCTCGCCGGGCCGCTCCGCCCGCGCGCTTCGAGAATCGTGTCGTACACGTCGTAGGCGACAAAGAGGAGCAGCCCGACGCCAAGGAGCGTGAGCGCGACGGGGAGCGCGTCAGAGGCGGAAGGCAAAAGGTAAAAGGCAAAAGGCAAAAGGACGAAAGACGTGAGACGTGAATCGTCAGATGTGAATCGAGGAAGACGGGTTCTTCGATTCACGACTGACGATTCACGCTTCGCGTCCTCCACTTTTGCCTTTTACCTTTTCACTTCTGCCTTCATGCGTCTTGCCGCGACTTAGCGATGAGCTGGCGCAGTACGTAGGGGAGGATGCCACCGTGCTGGTAGTAGTCGATCTCAATCGGCGTGTCGATGCGGAGCGTCACCGGCACTTCTTCGCGCTCGCCGCCTTCGCGGTGGATGTGGAGCGTCACGTCCTGTCGCGGCTTAATCTCGCCGCCTTCGAGGCCGACGAGGCAGAAGGTCTCCGAGCCGTCGAGCCGGAGCGTCTGCGCGTTCGTCCCCTCCTTGAACTGGCACGGCAGGACGCCCATCCCGACTAAGTTCGAGCGGTGGATGCGCTCGAAGCTCTCGGCGATGACGGCCTTCACGCCCAAAAGCCGCGTCCCCTTCGCCGCCCAGTCGCGCGAAGAGCCTGTGCCGTACTCCTGCCCTGCGATGACGACGAGCGGCAGCCCGGCGGCCTGATAGTTGACCGACGCATCGTAGATGCTCATCTGCTCGCCGACGGGTTCGAGCGCCGTGACGCCGCCCTCAGTGCCGGGAACCATCAGGTTCTTGATGCGGACGTTGGCGAACGTGCCGCGCAGCATCACCTGATGGTTGCCGCGACGCGAGCCGTAGGAGTTGAAGTCCTGCACGTCGACGCCGCGCAGCATCAGGTAACGACCGGCAGGTGACTTCGGCTTAATCGCGCCGGCAGGGCTTATGTGGTCGGTCGTCACCGAGTCGCCGAAGATGGCGAGCGGGCGCGCGCCCTTGATGTCGCAGAAGCTACCGGGCTGCATCGAAAAACGCTCGAAGTAGGGCGGCTCCTGTATGTAGGTCGATTGCGAGTCCCACTGGTAGACCTCGCCCGCGACCGAAGGAATCTCGTTCCACAGAGGGTTCTGCTCGGCGAAGTCGCTGTAGAGCCGTCGGTAAGTTTCGGGGTCGGTGGCCGTCCCCATCAGCGCGCCGACCTCTTCGAGCGTCGGCCAGATGTCTTTGAGATAAACTTCTTTCCCGTCCTTGCCCTTCCCCACCGGCTCGTTCGTCAAGTCGATGTTGACGCGACCCGCCAAGGCGAAAGCGACGACGAGCGGCGGCGACATGAGGAAGTTTGCGCGGATGGATTGATGCACGCGCGCCTCGAAGTTGCGGTTGCCGGAAAGGACGCTCGCCGCGACGAGGTCGTTATCGTTGACGACGGCCTCGATGCGCGGGTCGAGCGGCCCGCTGTTTCCGATGCAGGTCGTGCAGCCGTAGCCGACGAGGTTGAAGCCCAACTGGTTGAGATAAGTTTGCAGCCCCGCGCGCTCAAGGTATTCGGTGACGACGCGCGAGCCGGGCGCGAGCGACATCTTGACGGACGGGCGCACCGTCAGGCCGCGCTCGACGGCCTTCTTCGCCAGCAGCCCCGCCGCCAACATCACCGAAGGGTTCGACGTGTTCGTGCAAGACGTGATGGCCGCAATCAACACGTCGCCGTGTCCGAGGTCAACCGCCCCGGCCGGGAACTCCTCTTCGGGAATATCGACGACGCGGTCGGGCGTCGGGCGGTTGTTCATCATCTCGATTTCGGTGGTCGCGCTCGTCTCGCGCTCGCTCGTCGAGCCAAGGCCGCCGACCGTCTCAGTCCCCACGATTTGCGGCGTCGTCTCTTGGTCTTGTTGTCCGCCGCCGAGGATGGGCAGACCGCCCGCGGGCGTCGTGACGCCGATGCGCGCGCTGAAGCGGCGCGCAATCTCCTCGGCCGACTTGTTGTAGCCGTTCTCGCCGATGGGCCGACGTAGCAGGTCGAGGAAAGTGTCTTTCAACTCCGGAAGCTCGATGCGGTCTTGCGGACGCTTCGGGCCGGCGACCGACGGGCGTATGTCGCCGAGGTCGAGTTCGAGAAGCGTCGAGTACTCGCACTCGCCGGCGGCCGGGATGCCGAAAAGCCCCTGCGCCTTGTAGTAAGCGCGCAGCGTGTCGACATGCTCCTTCGACCGGCCCGTCGCCAGAAGATAGTCGCAGGTCTTCTCGTCCACGGGGAAGTAACCCATCGTCGCGCCGTACTCGGGGGCCATGTTGGCAATCGTCGCGCGGTCGGTGACGGGAAGCGACGACGCGCCCTCGCCGTGGAACTCGACGAACTTGCCGACGACCTTCGCCTTGCGCAACATCTCCGTGACTCTCAACACCAAGTCGGTCGCCGTCACGCCTTCCTTGAGCGTGCCCGTCAGGTTCACGCCGACGACGTCGGGCGTCAGGATGTAGACGGGCTGACCCAGCATCGCGGCCTCGGCCTCGATGCCGCCGACGCCCCAGCCGACGATGCCGAGACCGTTAATCATCGTCGTGTGCGAGTCAGTGCCGACGAGCGTGTCGGGGTAGTAGACGCCGTCCTTCTCAAGGACGCCGGGCGCGAGGTATTCGAGGTTGACTTGGTGGACGATGCCGATGCCGGGCGGGACGACGTTGAAGCTCTCGAACGCCTGCATGCCCCACTTCAAAAATTGATAGCGCGAGCGGTTGCGCTTGAACTCCGTCTCCATGTTGAGGCGGAGCGCGTCCACGCTCGACCAGAAATCGACCTGCACCGAGTGGTCGATGACCAAGTCGACGGGGACGAGCGGCTCGATGATTTTCGGGTCGAGGCTCATGCGCTCGACGGCCGAGCGCATCGCCGCCAAATCGACCAAGAGCGGGACGCCCGTGAAGTCCTGCAAAAGCACTCGCGCGACGTTGAACGGAATCTCCTCGGCGCGCTCGGCCGTCGGCTGCCAGTTGGCGAGCGCGCGCACGTCCTCTTCTTCGACGACGCGGCCGTCGAAGTTGCGGAGCACCGATTCGAGGACGACGCGAATCGAGACCGGCAGGCGCGCGACCTGCCCGACGCCTTCGCGTTCGAGCTGCGGGAGCGAGTAGAATTTTGCCTCTCGGCCTGCGCCCGTCGTGAAAGTCTGAAGCGTGTTGAAGATGTTGTGAGTCATGGAGTTTTCAAGTATGAAGCGTTTGTGGTAAACCGTCGGGGGCGGCGGCCCGGCCGGCGCGCGGCGGCGTACAGATTTCGCCCGCGCAAAGGGGGTTTGGGCTATTCGTCGTGAACTGCTTTAAGAGTACTAGGGAAGTTTAATTTCGCGCCGCGCGCCGCGTCAAGCAAGTCACCTCCGCGCGGCCATGCCATACGAAGGGGAGTTTTATGCCAAGCGTTCATGTGGACAGACTCGTCAGCGGCCTGCGCGACATCCCCGAAAGGGATTTCACCGTCGGCACGGTCTACGAATTCCTGAAGGAGAACCCGGTCGAAGAGGCTTCGCTCGAACCTTACCTCTTCTTCAGCAGCACGCACTACACGCGCAACCTGATTTACAAAAACGAGCTGTTCGAGTTGGTCGCCGTCTGCTGGGACGTCGGCCAGTCTTCGCAGATACACAACCACGACGGGCAGCTCTGCTGGATGGCGATTCCGGCGGGCCGCCTGCGCGTGCAGAACTTCCGCGTCGTCGAGCAGGACGCGCGGACGCGCTTCTGCCGCGTCGAGGCGACCGACCACTTCGACCTCGACCGGCGCGAGCCGGCCGCCGAAGTAGACCCGGAGGAGCCTGTGCATCAGGTGCTCAACCTCTCGGAGTTCGGCGCGCGGGCCGTCAGCCTCCACGTCTACTCGCGCCCCTACAACCACTGCGTCGTCTACTCGACGGCGAAGAACGAGTACCGCGACATGCCGCTCAAGTATTCGAGCGAGTACGGGAGGCTTTGCGAAGGCGAGCGGCTTTAAGCGGTCTATGTTATATTGGCCGCACACCACACAATTTTGGAGGTAGGGCGAGTGCCGAAGAAGAACCCAGAGGAATTCACGTACCTGAGCAACGACCCCGACTTCGTGCCCAACCCGGAAATCGAGGACTTCATGGAGGAGGAGATTGCGCGCGCGCCGAAAGACCCTGAACAGCTCGCCCAACGCCTGCGCCAGAACACCGCCGCCTCGCCGAGCGACGCGGGCGGCGACCCGGACGCCTCTTGGGAGGACGTGAACGACTCGGGCACGGAGTCGGTCGCGGGCGACAACCCGACGCCCGACCAGTCGGACGTCGAAGAGAACGCGCACGCCGTCGGCGTCAACTTCGAGGACAACGAGGAGCTCGACTTCCTCGACAAGATTGAACGCCGCGACCGCCAACGCTTCGAGCTCGACCCGCGCTCGAAGACCGAAGACGATTCGATATAAAGACAGTGACGAGTGACGAGTGACGAGTAAAGCAGGTCTAAAGTCTAAAGACCGTAGTTAAAGAAGCGAAAGCCCGACCGTCGTGGTCGGGCTTTCGCATTTAGACTATAAACTCGTGACTTGTTTCTGCTCGTCACTCGTCGCTCGTCACTGCTTTTGAAAGTTTGAGCGCGGTTGGAGCGTGATGCTCTTGATGACGACCTTGGGGTCGGGCTTGGTCGTGTCGGGGCGGACGGGCGCGCCGCTGATGATGCGCGCGTTGTTCAGCCCCTCGATGACGCGGCCGAAGACGGTGTAACGCTCCTCCCACTGCGGCATGCGCCCGAGCGTGATGAAGAACTGGCTGTTGGCCGTGTTGAGTCCCGAGTCGGCCGCGCCGACCGTTCCCGCCTCGAAGGGCAAATCGCTCGCCTCCGAAGCCACGTCCGGGTAGGGCGAGCCGCCCGTCCCGTCGTTGTTGAAGTCGTTGTCCTTCGACAGCGGGTCGCCGCCCTGTATGACGTTCGAGTCGGGTTCGACGCGGTGGAAGGCCGTCCCGTTGTAGAAGCCCTCGCGCGCGAGCGTCTTGAACCGCTCGACCATCTTCGGCGCGACGTTCGGGTACAACTCGATGACGATGCGCCCGTAGCCCGGCTCTGCCATCTCGATGACGGCCGCCTCCGCGTCAGCCTCGGGCGCGACGCCGCGCTTGACGTTCGGGTTCTCGCCCTCGGCGTCAAAATCCTTGTTCGCCAGCTCGCCACCGCCGCACGCCGCGAACAGCATCGCGGCGAGCGCGCAGACGAGAAGTAGCGCGGGCCGCGCCCGCCTGAAAAGTTCACTGTGTCGTTTCAACTGAAGCCGAAGCCTCCTTCGCGCGCGAAGTCTAAAAGAGCTTTTCACTCAAATCAAAATAGCTTTTTGCTGTCGAGCAAAATAGTCACGGGGCCGTCGTTCGTGAGTTCGACTTCCATCATCCGCCGAAAGCTCCCCGTTTCGACTCGCGCGACCGAGCGGCGCGTCTCCGAGACGAAGAACTCGTAGAGAGCCTCGGCCCGCTCCGGCGTCGCGGCCTCGCTCCAAGAGGGGCGTCGGCCGCGCCTCGCGTCGCCGTAGAGCGTGAACTGCGAGACGACGAGGAGCGCGCCGCCCGACTCGGCGACCGAAAAGTTCATGCGCCCCTCCGCGTCCTCGAAGATGCGAAGCGCGCAGACCTTTTCGGCGAGATAGGTCGCGTCCTCGCGCGCGTCGTCGCGCGAAACTCCGATGAGGACGACCGCGCCCGCGCCAATCTCGCCGACCGTCTCGCCCCCGACCCTCACACGCGCCCGCGTCACGCGCTGCACGACCGCACGCATCTCTTTAAGCTCCAAACGCCGCCGTCGTCATCGCGCGCCCTCTATTTTTTCGGCGGGCGGCTCGGCCGAATCTCGACGCGCGAAGGGAGACTGCGCTCGTCGTGCGCGAGAAGGTCTAAGACGACGCGCGCGATGTCTTCGGGCTGTAGCTGCCAGCTCTTCGACTCGTCGGGCGTGTCGCCGCCGAACGAGGTGTTGACCGAGCCGGGCATGATGTAGCTGACCTTGATGCCGTCGTGTCGCACCTCCTGCATGAACGCCTCGCTGAAGCCGTTGAGCGCGAACTTCGATGCGTTGTAGGCGGCCATGCGCGGGTGCGGGTTCGCGCCCGCGAGCGAAGAGATGTTGATGACGTAGCCGCCGCCGCGCTCGCGCATTAAGGGCACGGCCTCGCGGCAGCAGTAGAAGACGCCGCACAGGTTCGTCTCGATGATGGCGCGAAACTCTTCGGGCGACGTCTCCTCGACGTTCTTAAACAGGCCGATGCCCGCGTTGTTGACGAGCACGTCGACGCCGCCGAACTCCGCGACCGCGTGCTCGAACATCGCGCGCACCTCCTCCTCCGAGCGCACGTCGCACGCGACGCCGGTCACGCCGCCCTCGCCCACGTCGCCCAACTCCGCGACCGTCTGTTCCAACTCTTCGACGTTGCGCGCGCTCACGCACACGTTCATCCCTTCGCGCGCGAGCGACTCCGCGATGGCGCGCCCGATGCCCTTCGTCCCGCCCGTGACGATTGCCGCCTTGCCGTTTAAGTTCATCGATTCTTACCCGTTTGTGCCTTTCAACTTCGCGCGCGTCAGCTCGTTGACGAGCTTCGGATTGGCCTTGCCCTTCGACGCCTTCATCGCTTGGCCGACGAAGAAGCCGAGCAGGCCTTCCTTGCCCGCGCGGAACTGCTCGACCTGCGCGGCGTTCGCGGCCAGCACTTCGTCGATAATCTTCTCTATCTCGCCCGCGTCGCTCACCTGCGCGAGTCCGCGCTCTTCGATGACCTCGCGCGCGGACTTGCCGGTCGCGAACATCTCGACAAGCACTTCCTTGCCCTGCTTGCCACTGATGCGCCCCTCGTCAATCTCGCGGACGAGCGCGCCCAAGTCTTCGGGCGTGACGGGCGAGCGGTCGGCGTCGAGTCCCGCCGCGTCCAACTCACGAAGCAACTCGGCCTTTAGCCAGTTGGCCGCGCCACGCGGGTTCGCGGCCGCGACGGCCGCGCGCTCGTAGTAATCGGCCAGCGCGCGGTCGCGCGTCAGAAGCGCCGCGTCGTCGTAGGAGAGCGCGTACTCTTCGGCGAAGCGTCGGCGGCGCGCTTCGGGAAGTTCCGGCATTGCGGCGCGCACGCCCTCGACGAACTCCGTCGAGACTTCGAGCGGCGGCAGGTCAGGCTCGGGGAAGTATCGATAGTCGTGCGCCTCTTCTTTCGAGCGCATCACGCGCGTCTCGCCCGCGCGCTCGTCCCACAGGCGCGTCTCCTGAGTGACGCGCCCGCCCGACTCGATGAGCGCAATCTGCCGCTCGATTTCGTACTCGATGGCGCGCTGCATGAAGCGCACCGAGTTTAAGTTTTTAAGCTCGACCTTCGTGCCGAACTTCTCCTCGCCCGCGCGGCGGACGGAGACGTTGGCCTCGCAGCGCAGGTTACCCTTCTCCATGTCGGCGTCGCTCGCGCCGACCCACTGGAGCGCGCGGCGCACGTGGTTGACGTAGTCGTAAGCCTCCCAAGACGTGCGGAAGTCAGGCTCGGTGACGATTTCGGCCAGAGGCGTCCCGGCGCGGTTGAGGTCGATGTAGGAGTAGCGGTCGGTGTCGGGCAAGCCTTCGTGGACGTTCTTGCCCGCGTCCTCTTCGAGATGGAGGCGCGTGATGCGCACCGTCATCGGCCGCCAGTCGCGCGCGTGCCCGCCATCGTCGCGCGCGGCCGTCATCACTTCGAGCGTGCCCAGTTCGGAGAACGGGCGGTCGTACTGCGAAATCTGATAGCCCTTCGGCAGGTCGGGATAAAAATAGTTCTTGCGCGCGAAGATTGAAGTCTCGTTGACGTGCAGACCTAGTGCGAGCGCGGCGCGCGCGCCGAGTTCGACGGCGCGTCGGTTAAGGACTGGCAGCGAGCCGGGCAGGCCCAGACAGACGGGGCACGTGTTCGAGTTCGGTTCGTCGCCGAACCGCGTCGAGCAGCCGCAGAAGATTTTCGTCTCCGTGCTCAGCTGCGCGTGAATCTCAAGGCCGATGACGGCCTCCCAACCGTTTTTCATAAGCTTTCAGCTTTCAGCTTTCAGCAATCAGCTTTGAATCTGTTCCGAGGCTCACGGCTTTCGTCAAAAGGAGTCTGCCTTCGACGGAGACAAAAGCTGAAAGCTGATTGCTGATTGCTGACGGCTTTAATATAACACCGGCCTCGCGCGCCGCTCAACAAACGACATTTCCGCGCCCGGCGGAGAAGAAATACCTGACTCACGCCCGGCGTTTCTGTTATACAATCCGGCCCGCACGGGAGACTTTAACTTCGCCCCTCCGCCGGGCGCGAAACCGCCCGCCGACGGAGCGGGCGGACATCTTCTTTCGACACCGTACCCCCTGACCTTTCTCTCCGCGAAGGAGGAGTATCGAAGCTATGGCGAAAACTATCTGCACACTGCTCGGCGTCGTGTTCTTGCTCGTCGGGCTAATCGGCTTCCTCGCGCCGGGCTTGCTCGGCATGCACCTGAGCTTGACGCACAATCTCGTCCACCTGATTTCCGGAGCGGTGGCCCTCTACCTCGGACTCAAGGGCACGCTCTCGGCGGCGCGGCTCTTCTGCATCGTCTTCGGCATAGTCTACCTGCTGCTCGGCCTCCTCGGCTTCTTCATGGGCACGGGGCCGGATCGCATGTTCGAGGCGCTCGCCGGGTTGGGCCTGCACCTCGGCACGATGGATCACGTCGTCCACATCCTGCTCGGCGTCGTGTTCCTCATCGGCGGCTTTTTGACGAAGGCCGACGTGAACCGCGCGACCGACTGAGCGAGCGTTTCGAGTCGTTCGACCACGAAAGGGCGCGGCAGTCTTTCAAATAAAGCTGCCGCGCCCCTTCCGCCTCCCCCGCCCCGAGGCCCGGTGTTTGCCCACGGCGCTTCGGCTCACGTAAGATAGCCCTCCCTCAAAAAGTCACAAAGGAGACAAGCGGCGAATGATTAAGACCGTCGAGTGGACGGACGAGGGCGTGCGCATGATTGACCAGCGCGTGCTTCCGACCGAGGAGAAGTACCTCATGCTGCGCTCGTGCGAGGAGGTGGCCGAGGCCATCAAGCAGATGGTCGTGCGCGGCGCGCCGGCCATCGGCATCTCGGCCGCGATGGGCATCGCGCTCGGCACGCGACAGGCCGTCGGCACGTCGGTCGCCGACCTCGAACAGGACTTCGACTTCTACTGCGACATGATGGCGGCGACTCGCCCGACGGCCGTCAACCTCTTCTGGGCCATCGAGCGCATGCGCGCGCGCTTCCGCCGCGCGAAAGCGGAGACGCAGGAAACGGACGAGGTCAAACGGCAGCTCGTCGAAGAAGCGCAGGCCATCTTCGACGAGGACATCGAGTCGAACCGCAACCTCGGCCGCTTCGGCGGCGAGCTGATACCGGACGGCGCGACCGTCCTCACGCACTGCAACGCGGGCGCGCTCGCCACGGCCGGCGACTACGGCACGGCCCTCGGAGTCGTGCGCGGCGCGCGCGACGCCGGCAAGAGCATCGCCGTCATCGCCGACGAGACGCGCCCCTTCCTACAGGGCGCGCGCCTGACCGCTTGGGAGTTGGACAAGGACGGGATTCCGGTGACGGTCATCACCGACAACATGGCCGGGCACGTGATGAAGCAAGGGAAGGTGACGGCCGTCGTCGTCGGCGCAGACCGCATCGCGGCCAACGGCGACACGGCTAACAAGATTGGGACGTACATGGTCGCCGTCCTTGCACGCGAGCACGGCATCCCCTTCTACGTCGCCGCGCCCGTCTCGACCGTCGACCTCGCCATCACTTCGGGCGAGCAGATACCCATCGAGGAGCGCGACCCGCGCGAGGTGACGCACGTCCGCGAGCAGCGCCTCGCCCCCGAAGGCGTCCCCGTCCACAACCCCGCCTTCGACGTCACCCCCCACGACCTCATTGCCGCCATCATCACCGACCGAGGCGTCGCGCGCCCGCCCTACACGGAGAGCTTAAAAAAGATGTTCGAGAGTTAAGGTGCGCGGGCGTTTGCGGCGCGAAGGGCGCGGAGCTTCCGCAAGAAGAGCGCGAGAAGTGAACGGGGCGTTTACTTAACAGCGAAGCGACTCTGATTCCACCAGTCGAGCGTCAAGCGCAAGCCTTCTTCCAGTCCGACCTTCGGCTCGTAGCCCAACAACGCGCGCGCGCGCGTGATGTCGGCGAGGCTGTGTCGCACGTCGCCGACGCGCGGCTCGCGGTACTCGGCCTGAACTTTGCTGCGCCCCGTGATTTTTTTCAGGGCGTCGAGCAGTTCGTTTAGAGTCGTCCGCTCGCCGTTGGCGACGTTGATGACTTGGCCGACCGCTCCCGAAGACTCGGCCGCGCGCAGGTTCGCGTCCACGGCGTTCGAGACGTAGGTGAAGTCGCGCGACTGCTCGCCGTCGCCGTAGATGACGGGCCGCTCGCCCGTCGAGAGGGCCGAGACGAAGCGCGAGATGACGCCCGAGTACTGCGAGCCGGGGTCTTGGCGCGGGCCGAAGACGTTGAAGTAGCGCAGGGCGACGGTCTCGAATCCGTAGGAGTGCGTCCACGCCTGACAGTAGTGCTCGCCGACGAGCTTGGCAGCCGCGTAAGGGCTGAGCGGCATCGGGGCCATCTCTTCGGTCTTCGGGAGCGTCGGCTGGTCGCCGTAGGCCGAACTCGACGCCGCGTAGACGAGCCGCCTGACTTTTGCTTCGCGCGCCGCGACGAGCAGATTGAACGTCGCCTCGGCGCACGCGCGGTGCGTCTCCTCTGGGTTCTCGACCGAGCGCGGGACGGAAGGGATGGCCGCCTCGTGAAAGATCACCTCGACGCCTTCGAGCGCGCGTCGCAACGTCTCACGGTCGTTGACGCTCCCGCGCACGAAATCCACTTCGCCCCGAATCTCTTCAATGTTCTCGACGTAGCCGGTCGTCAGGTCGTCCAACACGCGCACGCGCGCGCCCGACGCCGCACACGCCTCCGCGATGTGCGACCCGATGAAGCCCGCCCCGCCCGTGACCAGAACGATTCCCGATAGACTCATTACTTTGTATTCAACGGCCGACGCCGACGTAGTCGAAGCCGAGTTCGCGCATGGCCGCCGGCTCGTAGATGTTGCGCAGGTCGGCGATGCGCGGCGCGCGCATGAGCGAGCGCACGCGGCCCATGTTGAGCGCGCGGAACTGATTCCACTCCGTCATGAAGACGAGCGCGTCGGCCCCCTCGACGGCCGCGTACTCGTCCCCCGCGTACTCGATGTCGGGCAGAACCTTGCGCGCCTGCGCGATGGCGACCGGGTCGTAGGCGCGCACGCTCGCGCCCCGCTCGACGAGCGCGCGGATGATGTCGACCGACGGCGCGTCGCGCATGTCGTCGGTCTCCGGCTTGAACGAAAGTCCGAGCACGGCGATGGCCTTCCCCGCGACCCCGCCCACGAGCTTTTCAATCTTCGGAATCATCGCCTCGCGCTGCCGCCGGTTGACCTCGATGACGGCCTCGATGATGCGCGCCTCAGCGTCGAAGGCGCGCGCGACCGAGAGGAGCGCCGAGGTGTCTTTGGGGAAGCAGGAGCCGCCGTAGCCGGGGCCGGGGTGGAGAAAGTAGCGGCCGATGCGCTTGTCCATGCCGATGGCGCGCGCCACGTCGTGCACGTCGCAGCCGATGCGGTCGCAGAGGTTCGCGACCTCGTTGATGAAGGAAATCTTCGTCGCGAGGAAGGCGTTGGCGGCGTACTTCGACAGCTCGGCCGCTTCGAGCGAGGTGATGACGAACGGCGTCTCGATGAGGTAGAGCGGGCGGTAGAGGTCGCGCATGATGGCGACGGCCTCGTCGTCGGCAGAGCCGATGACGACGCGGTCGGGGCGCATGAAGTCGTCGATGGCCGCGCCCTCGCGCAAAAACTCCGGGTTCGAGACGACGCCGAAATTTACTTTGCGCTCCTGATGCTCGCGGATGATGCGGCGGACGTGCTCGCCCGTGCCGACGGGGACGGTCGATTTCGTCACGACGACCTTGTAGCCGTTCATGTGGCGGGCGACCGAGCGCGCCACCTCCTCGACCTGTCGGAGGTCGGCCGAGCCGTCTTCGCGCGGCGGCGTGCCGACGGCGAGGAAGATGACGAGCGCCTCCCCGACGGCCCGCTGGAGGTCGGTCGTGAAGTGAAG
>DASUNL010000134.1:0-6261 GCA_036277175.1 Pyrinomonadaceae bacterium
GGAATCGCGAACCCCTTCTCGCGGCACACGTCAATCAGACGCGCGCCCTTCTCCGTCTCGAACTCCTGCCCGTTGATGGTGATTTTGATTGGCTCTGCCATGTCTTAAACCCGATACCGCTCCGTCGGAAAACTATCTGATGGTCACTTCAAGCGTGTAGCGCGCGGTGGCGTCCGTGCCGATTGAGATGGTGTACTCGCCGGTATCCGGCAGTTCGCCCTCCCAGTCCTTAACGCCGTCCGCTCCTTCGAGGGGGTTGGACGGCGAGTAGACGGAAAAGCTCGTCTGGTTGCCGGTCGCGAGATGCACGCTCATCATCTGCCCGGCGCGCGCGCGCAACGTGTACTCGTGCGAAGTGCAAAGCCTGACCGTGTCCTTGATGACAGCGGTCGTGCGTCCGCGCGCGAACCTGACGCGCTTGGGGATGACGCGGTCTGTGCCTCGACACTGAGCGTCGGCGTCCGTAACGTGGGAAGAGACGCGCGCGGTCGCCCCCGCGACGACGGCGAAAGTGACCGAGCAAAACACGGCGACGATTATCAGCAGTCTTCTCATCTTCAACCTTACAGTTTCGCCCACTAACGAAGGTCGTTGCGCTCAGGCCGTCGGGAGTCCCTCGTTGGCCGCGCCGCGCCCGGTGGCGGTGGGCGACGTGGTTGTGCCGGCGATTGGCTCGGGCGCGACGCCGCGTTCGAGCCAGCGCCGGAAGTCTTCGGGGAACTTCTTGATGGCCGACTGAATGGGCCACGACGCGGCGTCGCCCAAGGGGCAGAAACTCTTGCCCTCGATGTTGTCGACGAGGTCTAAAAGCAGTTGCGCGTCCTCGGGGCGGCCCCCGCCCGACTCGATGCGTTTGAAGACTTTGACGAGCCAGTCCGTCCCCTCGCGGCAGGGCGTGCACCAGCCGCACGACTCGTGCTTGTAGAACTCCGTCAGGTTCTTCGTCGACTCGAACACGTCGACGGTCTCGTCCATCACGATGAAGCCGCCCGAGCCTACCATCGACCCGGCCGCGACCAGCCCCTCGTAATCCATCAGAACCTTTTTGCCGATGATGTCTCGCGCGGGCATGATGTAGACGCTTGAGCCGCCCGGAATGACGGCCTTCAGCCCGCGCCCGCCGAGCATCCCTTGGCAGTCCTCCATGATGAACCGCTCCATGTCGGCGTAGCCCATCGGCAATTCATACACACCGGGGCGGTTGACGTGGCCCGAGACAGACCAGAGCTTCGTCCCGCCGCTCTTCTCCGTGCCGAGTTTCTGATAAGCCTCGCCGCCCATGCGAATGATGTCGGGGACGGCCGTCAAGGTCTCGACGTTGTTGACGACGGTCGGGCAGCCGTAGAGACCGGCGACGGCCGGGAAGGGAGGTTTCATGCGCGGGTGTCCGCGCAACCCTTCGAGAGAATTGAGGAGCGCGGTCTCTTCGCCGCAGATGTACGCGCCCGCGCCGGTGTGCGTGTAGAGGTCGAACTGAAAGTCGGTGCCGAGGATTTTCTGGCCGAGGAGTCCCGCGTCGTAAGCCTCGCGGATGGCCGCGTCCATGATGTTGATGAGGTATCGGTACTCGCCGCGCGTGTAGACGTAGCCGGTCTTCGAGCCGAGCGCGTAGGCGGCAATCGCCATCCCCTCGATGAGCAGGTGAGGGTCGCGCTCCATCAGGTAGCGGTCTTTGAAAGTGCCCGGCTCCGACTCGTCGGCGTTACAGACGACGTACTTCGGCTTCGGCGAGTCCTTGGGCACGAAGCTCCACTTCATGCCCGTCGGGAATCCCGCGCCGCCGCGACCGCGAAGCGCGGACTTCTTGACCTCGGCGATGACGTCGTCGGGCGACATCCCGTCGAGGACGCGCTTGAGCGACTCGTAGCCGCCCTCTCTGCGGTACACGTCGAGCGTGTGCGAGTTCTCAAGCCCGACTCGCTTCAGTTGTAGCGGCTCGCAGCCGATTGCGCCGATAAACATATGTTAGGAGCGGTCAGCTTTCAGCTTTCAGCCGAACAAAAAGCTGAAGGCCATTCAGCCAAACTCAAATTTTAAATCGCCAAGTCCTTACGAAACTTTGACCGTGAACTCGTACTCGCCGCGCTCGCATTGGTCGATGACGGCGTCGACTTTTTCGGGCGTCAGGTTCTCGTGGTAGTCGAGGCCGACCTGCATCATCGGGGCCGTGCCGCACGAGCCGAGGCACTCGACCTCCGAGAGAGAGAAGCGCCCGTCCTCGGTCGTCTCGCCCGGCTTGATGCCGAGGCGTTTCGTACAGTGTTCGGTGATCGTGCCCGCGCCCATAATCTTGCACGAGAGCGTGCGGCAGACCTGAAAGTGATAGCGGCCGACCGGCTCGGTGTAAATCATCGAGTAGAAGGTGGCGACCTCCCAGATGTCTGTGATGCGAACGCCTAAGCGGTCGGCCAAGTAGGCGACGCCCGGCGGGTCGAGCCAGCCGCGCTCGCGCTGCACGATGAACATCAGCGGCAGGATGGCCGAGCGTCTCACGGGATACTTCGCCAAGTGGCGGTCAATCTCCGCCTCCACTTCGGCCGAGAACCGCGCCACCTCCTGCGGCACCTTCGCCTCCTGCGGCAGAGGGTTGTTGGGCGTGAACTGATTCATAAGCATTCAGCGGTCAGCGGTCAGCATTCAGTTCACGGCGGTCGCCGCATGCTCGGCCGCCGCTCGTCCTCAAACACTTCCGCCCGCTCTCGTTTTAGCTGATAGCTGAAAGCTGAACGCTGACAGCTACCTGTCAATCTCGCCGAGCACGATGTCAATCGAGCCGATGATGGCAACCACGTCGGCGACCATCTCGCCCTCAGACATCAGCGGCAGCGCCGAGAGATTGACGAAACTCGGGCCGCGCACGTGGACGCGCGCCGGTTTCGGCCCTCCGTCCGATTTGATGTAAACGCCAAGCTCGCCCTTCGACCCCTCGATGGGCATGTAGACCTCGCCCGCCGGGACGCTGAACCCTTCCGCGACAATCAGGAAGTGGTGGATGAGCGCGTCCATGTGCGTCTTCATCGCCTCGCGGTCGGGCAGAACGACCTTCGGCGCGTCGGCCTTGACGGGGCCCGGTCGCAAGCGTTCGAGACACTGTCGGATGATCTTGTTCGACTCCGTCAACTCGCGCATGCGAACCATGTAGCGCGCCCACACGTCGCAGCCCTGCTCGACCGGCACCTCGAAGTCGTAAGTCTCATAACCCGAATAAGGGTTGGCGCGGCGGATGTCTAAGTTGACGCCGCTGCCGCGCAAAGACGGGCCGGTCAAGCCCCAGTCAATAGCGTCCTCGGCCGAGATGCGGCCGATGCCCTGCGTGCGGCTCTGGAAGATGCGATTGCCCGTCAACAGGTCGTGGAACTCTTCGACGGCCGCCGGGAAGTCTTCGGTGAACTGCCGCATGCGACGGTCGAACCCGGCGGGCAAGTCCATCATCAAGCCGCCGATGCGGAAGTAAGACGGCGTCATGCGCTCGCCCGAAGCGGCCTCGATGAGGTTGAGAATCTTCTCGCGCTGGCGGAAGCAGTAGAAGAAGACCGACATCGCGCCGATGTCGAGCGCGTGCGTGCCCAACCAGACCATGTGCGAGCCGATGCGCTGCAACTCGCACATCATGACGCGGATGACTTGCGCGCGCTCGGGCAGCTCAAGCCCGAGGAGCTTCTCGACCGCCATGCAGTAGGCGAGGTTATTACCGAGCGGGTTGAGGTAGTCCATCCGGTCGGTGATGACGATGCCCTGCTGGTACTTCTTGTACTCGAAGAGCTTCTCCATCCCCGTGTGGAGGTAGCCGATGTCGGGCACGCACTTGACGACCAGCTCGCCGTCGAGGACGAGTTCGAGACGCAGCACGCCGTGCGTCGAGGGGTGCTGCGGCCCGAACGAGATGGTCATCTGCGTGTCGAGCGGCTGGTCAACGACCTCGAACTGCGGCGGTAGATTCGTGGCTGTGCTCATAAAATCCGCGTCCGGTAAATCTTCGTTGGCGACAGCGGCGCGCGGCCGCTTTACTCAAGCACGAAGTTGTAAGTCAAAACCCCGCTGACCTTGACGGGTTTGCCGCTGAGAAGCGTCGGCGAGAACCTCGCCTGACGAGCCGCCTGCGCGGCCGCCTGTTGCAAAAGCGGGTGGCCCCCGACGGGGCGGGCCTCCGTCACTCTCCCCGTCTCGTCGACGACGACCTGCACCGTCACCGTCCCGGAAGCGCGCGCCGCCTTGGCGATTGCCGGGTAGGGCGGCTGCGGCATGCTGATGGCCTTGCCGTTTAGGACGCCGCCGCTCACCATGCGCCCGGCGTTGGAATTCGACGCGGGCGACGCGGAGCCGACGGGCGGCGGTGTCGGCGCGTCCTCTTCCACTTCGCTCTCAAGACCGCGCAGCGCGGGCGGGAGCAGAGGGTTTAGAATCTGCACGCGCCCGTCGATGCCTTCGATTTTGACTTCGAGCCGCGTGTACTGCCACTCGCCCGCGTCGCGCAGGGCGACGGCGTAAATCGTCCCCGAACGCTTCGGCCCGGAAATCGGAATCTCAAGACTCGCGAAGTCGTTCTTTACAGACCCCGTGACGTACCAGCCCTCTTCAATCGGCTCGCCCATCTCCTGCACGACCGAAGGGTTCGCCCTCGCCTGCTCGACCGCGTTGCGGTAGACGTCCGACGACTTAATCGTCGAGAAGACGAAGAAGACGATGGCGGCGACGAACGCGACGATAAGCAGCAGAAGCCCGAGACAGCCCGTCGGTAGGAACCACTTCCAGTTGCGACCCCACCAGCCTTTACTCGGCTGCGGCTGTTGCGGTGTCGGCGACCAACTGTAAGGATTCTGCTGCACAGTCGAATACGCTCAGGTCAGGCTGTACGGCTCGAAGCCACGGAGGGGGAAGTCTTTACGCAGCGCGTGGCCCTGCCAGTCGTCGGGGAGCAGGATGCGCCGGAGGTCGGGGTGGCCCTCGAAGACGACGCCGAACATGTCGAACGTCTCGCGCTCGTGCCAGTTCGCCGTGCGCCACACGCCCGTCACCGTGGCGACGCGCGCGTCCTCCTCGTTGAGCAGAACCTTGAGGCGCAGGCGGTGATGCCGCGTCGTCGAGAAGAGGTGATAGTTGACCTCGAAGCGCGGCTCCTCTTCCGGCCCACGGTCGACGCCGCAGAGGTCGGCCAGCATGTTGAACTCGAACCCCTCGGCCCGCTTCAGGTGCGCGCAGACCTCCGCGATTTCAGCGCGCGCGACGACGCACGTGACCTCGCCGAAGGCCGTCACGACCTTCGTTATCCAGCCCGCGTGCTCGGCCCGCAAAGCCTCGATGCTCTCGGCCGAAGGCGCGGGGTAAGACTTCGGGGAGGCCGAAGCCGCCTGCGCAATCTCTTTCTCTCTCTCGATGTCCTGCGACATAAAAGCTCTCAGCAATCAGCGGTCAGCTTTAAGCTAAACCGTTCAGAGACGAAGTCAAATTCCAGACCCGCAGTCGCTCGTCAGCCAAGCAAAAAGCTGAATGCTGATAGCTGACCGCTGAACGCTTCTCTACGACGAGCGGCGGCGCTCGTGGCGCGAGGCGATGGTGTAGGGGCGCGACGCGGCGCGCTCGGATGCGTTTTGCGCGGCCGCCTCGTTCGTCGCCGACACACCCGTCGCGGGCAGAGTCCCCGGCGGGACGGCCTCGCGCGCGTCCTCGGACGGAACGTCGCGGCGGTCGCGAAGTGATTCCTTCATCACTTTATCTTGCAGCATCATCACCGCGTGGATGAGCATCTCCGGGCGCGGCGGGCAGCGCGGGATGTAGACGTCGACGGGCACGACCTTGTCGACGCCCTGCACGATGGCGTAGTTGTCGAACACTCCGCCCGACGTGGCGCACGCGCCCATCGAGATGACCCACTTCGGCTCGGGCATCTGGTCGTAGATGCGCCGAAGCACGGGAGCCATCTTGCGCGAGACGCGGCCCGAGACGATCATCACGTCGGCCTGACGCGGACTCGCGCGGAAGACTTCAGAGCCGAAGCGCGCGAGGTCGTGGCGCGAGTCGGTCGTCGCCATCATCTCGATGGCGCAGCAGGCGAGGCCGAAGGTCGCGGGCCAAAGGGAAGACTTGCGCGCCCAGTTCACCAGCGAGTCGAGCCGCGTCGTGAGCACGTCCGGCAGGGCTTCGGCGATAACATTTTCCAGACCCATCAGAACACCTCCGCGAACCCCGAACTCAGGCGGCGCGCGCCGGCTCGGTCGCGCGTCGCTCGCGCCGCTCTTTCGCCTCCGCGCGCCGGAGCGCAAT
>DASUNL010000135.1:0-21580 GCA_036277175.1 Pyrinomonadaceae bacterium
ACGTAGCCGAGCGCGCGCGGCTGTTTGTGCAGCGCGGCCGCGAAGCCTTCGAGCGAGTTGCCGAACAGTACGATTTCGGGCTGCCCCTCGTCGTCGTGCGCGAGCGGGTAGTGGTACTCGTCGAACTTGCGCGCCGACTCGGTGTCGGTGAACTCCCTCGTGTAGGCGTCTGCTCTGGGCGTCGGCGCGGTGCCGGGCGGCACGAGCCAGAACTCGACCGCGAAGCAGGACGCCTCGCCGCCGTCGACCGTCGCCAGCCGCGACGCCGGGATGCCGCGCGACTCGACCAGATAACGCTTCATCGGGTCGTCAACCCGGCCGCTCAACCCCTCCGGGTCGCGGCGCGAGCGGTAGACGATGATGAAGCCGCTCGCGCCCGGCTCGTTCGTGAGGGCGTTGGCGAAGTAGTCGAGGCGGGCCATGAGGTCTGACAACTGTATGTCCGCGAACTCGTCAACCTTGCGTGCGCGGCGCTCGGTCTCCTGACCGCGCGCGTGCGGCGCGGCGCAGACGACGACGCAGGCGAGGACGAGGACGGCGGCGAGTCGGCGCATCGAGTCGGTCATGCTCCTTTTAGACCACGGGCGGCGAGGCGCGTCAAGTTGTCTTTTAGTGGCGACAGTGGCGGCCGTCGCGCCACGCGCGCCGCCGCGCTCGGTCAGCAAAAAAATCGCCGGCCGGGGCCGCCGGAAACCGTCTATTGACTGGGGGCGGCCGCGCGGGCTATCTTGAAATTGGCGTCGTCGCCCCTCGCGGCCGACACGCCACTCGCCCCGTCATCTCACCCGCAGGCTCGGCCTGAAGCCCACGCTACCCCCCAGACCTATGACCATCAAGATTGACGAACTACTGCGCGTCGCCACGCACGCCGGAGCTTCCGACCTCCACATCAAGGCCGGCGCGCCGCCGTTTATGCGCGTCGGCGGCGAGCTGCGCCCCCTGACCGACGCGCCGCGCCTCAACCAAGACGACACGCTCGACATGGCCTTCTCGATGATGTCGAACCGCCAGAAGCAGCACTTCAAAGAGGCGAGCGAGGCCGACATCGCCTACGGCGTCTCGGGACTGGGTCGCTTCCGCGCCAACATCTTTCAGCAGCGCGGCACGGTCGGCATGGTCTTGCGCGTCATCCCCGACACCGTGCGCCCCATCGGCGCTTTGAGCCTCCCGCCCGTCATTGAGCGCATCGCCGACGAGCCGCGCGGACTCATCCTCGTGACGGGCACGACTGGGTCGGGCAAGTCAACTTCCTTGGCCTCGATGATCGACCACATCAACTCGACGCGCGGCGGCCACATCATCACCATCGAAGACCCCATCGAGTTCCTCCACCGCGACAAAAAATCCTTCGTCACGCAGCGCGAGGTGGACGTCGATACGCGCTCGTTCTCCGAGGCCCTGCGCGGCGCGCTCCGCCAAGACCCGGACGTCATCTTGGTCGGCGAGATGCGCGACGCCGAGACGATTGAGACGGCGCTTTCGGCGGCCGAGACCGGCCACTTGGTTCTTTCGACACTTCACACGCTCGACGCGACCGAGACCGTCATGCGTATCGTCTCCTCTTTCCCGCCGCACCAGCAGAAGAGCGTCCGCATCCAGCTCGCGGGCATCCTGAAGGCGGTCATCTCGATGCGTCTCGTGCGCGCGGCGCGCGGCGGCGGGCGCGTCCCGGCCGTCGAGGTGATGGTCGCCACCGCCCTGATACGCGACTACATCATCAACGAGGACAAGACCTCGCTCATCCGCGACGCCATCGCGGCCGGCACTTCGCAGTACGGCATGCAGACCTTCGACCAGTCGCTCTTTAACCTCTACCACTCGGGCCTCATCACGCTCGAAGAGGCGATACGCGGCGCGTCGAACCCGGACGAGTTCCGCCTCCGCGTCTCCGGCATCCGCTCGGCCTCCGACCAAGCCAAAGAGGACATGGAACGCCTCACGACCGTCAGCAACAACAGATAACGAACGTCAGGTCGTCAATCGTCAATCGTGAATGGACGACTAGTCGTCCGACCTTCTGTTCACCGCTCGCGTTGCGAAGCTCTCAACCTCTATTCACGATTGACGATTCACGATTCACGATTCCCGGCTTTTCCTTATGAGTCCCAAATGCCCTCGCTGCGGGCTGATTAATTTCGCGTCCGCCGAAACGTGTAAACGCTGCGAAGAGCCGCTCGGCGG
Source organism: Pyrinomonadaceae bacterium (assembly GCA_036277175.1). Taxonomy (GTDB): domain Bacteria; phylum Acidobacteriota; class Blastocatellia; order Pyrinomonadales; family Pyrinomonadaceae; genus DASQDT01. Next base: position 2,182 of record DASUNL010000135.1, read on the forward strand.
CGGCTTCGAGCCTTACGGCGCGCAGCCTTACGCCGCCGCGCGTTATGACGACGACGGCGACGCCGAACGACGCCCGCGCTCAATACTCAGAAGAGTCCTCGCCGGGTTCGTCGCGGCCGCGGTGCTACTGTTTGTCGCCTACCTCTCCATGCTCGCAACCTCGCGCGCGGCTGACTACGAACAGCGTCAGGCCATCAACCGCGCGATTGATTTAATCGAGCGGGCAGGTTTTTCTCAGGACGCATTCCTGCTCCGCCGACTCGCCAGCTACCGCACGACCGACAACTGGTGGAACTCTTGGGTCGGACACGCCGACGCCTACGCCGCGACCAACTTCCCCTTCCAGATAGTCACGCTCTACCCGGAGTTTTTCGAGAACCCCACGGACGACATCGAGCGCGCCGTCATCCTCCTGCACGAGGCGCGACACCTCGCCGGCGCGGGCGAGGAGTCGGCGTTCGCGTCCGTGTGGCGCGACAAGGCGCGGCTCGGCTACACGCGCGAACGCTACGGCCGCACGAAGGTCTACCTCAACGTCCTTGAGTTCACGATGAAGTACGCGCCCGAGCAGTTCAGTTGCGGCAAGGACGGCCGTCAGGATTGTGTGGAACTGAGCGCGACGACACGTTAAGATTGCGGCGCACTACGCTCTCGTCCTAACCGAAGGGAGGCCCGGTGGATGCGCTCACAGCGACTCTTGACGGTCGTTCTCTCTCTTTCCATGCTCGCGGGCTGCACACAGCAGGAGAGCGCGCCGCCCGGCCCGAACGACGTGCAGACGACAAACACGAACCCCTACCAGCCGACGCCTTACGTCAAACTCAAACACCCCGAGTGGGCGAAAACGGCCGTCATCTATCAAATCAACACGCGCCAGTTCACCGAAGAGGGCACGTTCCGCGCGGCCGAGAGTCATCTGCCCCGTCTGAAAAGTCTGGGCGTCGACATCCTCTGGCTGATGCCCGTCCACCCCATCGGCGAGAAGAACCGCAAAGGCACGCTCGGCAGCCCCTACTCGGTGCGCGACTACTACGGCGTCAACCCGGAGTTCGGCACGCTCGAAGACCTCAAACACTTCGTCGCGGCCGCCCACGCCGAAGGCATGTACGTCATCCTCGACTGGGTCGCCAACCACACGGCTTGGGACAACAAACTTGCCGTCGAGCATCCCGAATGGTACGAGCGCGACTACAAAGGCGACTTCCGCCCGACGCCTTGGTGGGATTGGTCTGACATCATCGACCTCGACTACAGACACGAGGGCCTGCGCCGCTACATGACCGACGCCTTGAAGTACTGGGTCAGAGAAGCGGACGTCGACGGCTATCGCTGCGACGTGGCGGGCTTCGTGCCCGTCGACTTCTGGAACAACGCGCGCAAAGAGCTTGACCAAATCAAGCCCGTCTTCATGCTCGCCGAGTGGGAGTCGCGCGACCTCCACGCCGAGGCGTTCGACATGACTTATGCGTGGAGTTGGTACGACGCCGTGCGCGACGTCACGCAGGGCAAGCGTTCGGATTTGAGCGGGCTGTTCGTCTACTACTCTTGGAACGAAAGCTCGTACCCGCGCGAGAGCATGCGGATGACGTTCGTTAGCAATCATGACAAGAACGCTTGGGAGGGGACGGAGTTCGAGCAGTTCGGCGCGGGGCTGGAAGCGGCGATGGTGCTCTCGGTGGTGGGCGAAGGCGTGCCGCTCGTCTACAACGGTCAGGAGGCGGGCAACACGCGACGGCTTCAGTTCTTCGAGAAAGACCCCATCGAGTGGCGCGAGCACCCGAACGGCGAGCTATACCGGAAGCTCTTCGCTTTGAAGAAGCGCAACACCGCGCTCTGGAACGCGCAGTGGGGCGCGACGATGATTCTCGTCCCCAACAGCGCGCCCGACAAAGTCTTCAGCTTCGTCCGCCGAAACGTCCGCGACAAAGTCTTCGCCGTCCTCAACCTCTCCGACCAGACACAAACCGTCACCTTCAAAGAGGCGCTCTACCACGGACAGTACGCGGATTACTTCGGCGGCGACTCCGTCACGCTCGACGCCGCGACGCGCCTCGAACTCAAGCCTTGGGCCTACCGCGTCTTCGTCAAATGAACCCGACTCCGCGCGTCAGACTTTGAAGAACACGGCCGCGCAGGTGCGCGCGGGGATGTCGATTGATGCGTCGCTCATGAAGCCGACGGCGGGGCGCGCCGTGGGTGCGCCGGTCGGGTCGCCCGCGAACTTGTAGTCGGTTCTCTGCCAAGTCGTCGCGGTGTTGAGGCCGCGGCCGCAGAGGAACGTCACGCTCTGGTCGGAGTTGCCGACGTTGGCGAAGGTGTAGAGCGCCGCGCCCGTCGCGTCCTGCCAGACCATGTGCTGAATCCTGTCGGCCGTCACGCGGCTCGCCATCGGCAGGAGGTCTGGCTCCTGCCCGGCGACGTAGTCGAACGTGCCGTGCGGCACGATGTTGAGCTTGTCCACGCCGCGCGAGAGGAAATCGAGGATGCTCAAGGAGAGCGGTTTGCGGCCGGAGACTTCCGCCGTCGTGTAGAGCGCGTTGACGAGCGGCTCGATGTCGTTGAACTGCCGGTTGTGCGCGCGCCATGCCCAGAGCTGCTTGTTGCCGCCGACGCGCGTCTGTCCGAGCATCCGCCCGCCCCGGAAGAACTCGGGAAACTTCATCTGCATGTGGGCCGCGCGGACGGCCATGTTGATGACCTCGTCGGTGTATTCGGTGAAGCCTTCGAGCAGCTTGGCGAAGAGATAAATGCGCTCGCCGAGGACGGCCGCCGACCCGTAGCGAAAAATGTTCGTCTTGAGGTTGAAGACCTCTTCGACGCAGCGACGGTAGGTGTAGTCGGTGAAGTTCTCGCCCGTCTGCGTGTTGGCCGGGTAGCCGTTCGGCGCGAGGCCGTGCGCGGCGATGCCGAAATTCGGGTCGTTGTAAAGGCGACATTGGTGACGCCAGCTCGTGTAAGACGGCGCGGAGGGCGTGTCGTCGTCGCGCGCGGGGTTGAGCATGTAGGTCGGCGCGGGCACGCTCTCGACGAGCTTCTCCTCGCGGTAGCCGGGGTGGACGTAGGGGCCGGTGTCGGCGAGGTTCATCTTCATCGAGACGAGCGGCGAGTAGACGTACCAGAAGAGGGGCGCGGGGCGTGCGCCGAGCGTGCCGGCGTGGCGTGTGTAGATGGTGAACGACGAGGAGTCGTATTCGTAGAACTCGTCGAAGTAGGGGACGAGCGTTTCGGGGAAGATGAATTCGTTGACGAGCGCGAAGTCGTTTCCGGCAATCGCCTGCCCCGCGTCCTGCGCCGCCTTCAACACCTGCTGCAACCGTTTGATGTACCAAGGGCCTTGCCCGATGACGTTGTCGTAGTCGGCGGCGGCCGTCTGGCCTTCGAGGTGTTTGTGGCCCGGCTTGCGGTCGTAGCAGAAGTAGAACGCGAAGTTGTGCTTCATGAACTCGACGTGCCGGAAGCCGTCGGCGAAGAGACGCGCCTTGAGCAGCGTGTCAACGTAGAAGCTCTGGACGGTGGGCGTCGGGCAGAGGCGTCGGCCGTAGATGTTGTAGAAGCGCGTCAGGCCCTCGAAGCGCTCCTCGTGCGCGCCGTCGCCGTTGAGCTTCTGCGAGCCGCGGGTGTTGCCGACGCTGCCCGTGAGCGCGGCGTCCGCGGAGTTGAGCGCGAGGAACTGGCGGTTGTTACCGCCCGCCTCCGTCACGACGCCGTTCTCCGTGGCCTTCGTCCTGATGTTTAAGGGGAAGCGTTTGGGTATGGCGGCCTTCCACTCTTCGCCATCTTTGATGAGGTGGCCGCGGTAGCGCGTGCGGTTGAAGTTCGTGTTGAGCGGGTCGGTCGTGACGCTCGGGATGATGCCCTGCGCGACAAGCTCGGCCATCGCGCGGCTGAAACGGCCTGCGCCGCTGATGACATCGGTGGCGGGCGGGTGCGCGCCGAGCGCCTGATAGAAGCCCGCCATCTCGAAGCCCCAAATCTGCGCTTCGAGCCGCACGCCTGCGCCCGCGCCGAACCGCGCTTTGAGGCGCGCGAGGAAATTCTGGAGCGACTCGTTCGGGTCTTCGTCGGCGGGGTTGTTGCCCGGCATGTCCGCCTTCTCGTCGACGATGACGGGGTGCAGCTCAAGCCACTTCGCGAGGTCGGTCTCCTCCGGCTGGACGTGCCCGTCGAGCCCGTAATTGGAGACGACCGTCAGCGGACTCATCGCGTAGGTGAAGCCCGCAGGGTAGCGGCTAATGTACTTCGAGTAGAAGGAAGGCCGCCGCGCGTTGAGCCAGTCGCGGTAGATGTCGGCCACGTCGTGCCAATCGACGGGCGCGCCGACGCCGACGCCGTTGACGTTGAAGGCGCGCAGGCGGTAGTGCATCTGCGCGCCGGAGAACCCTCCGTCCGCGCCGCCGCCCGAAAGCGTGTAAGTCCCGGCCGGGCGCTTGTAGGCGTTCTGCTTGAGGTGGATGGGCGTCGTCAGGTGGAAGGAGATGGCGCGCGCGGGCGTCCTGCCGACTTTGGCGGGGCGGTAACGCAGGCTCTTGGCGTGCCCCTGCTCGTCCGTGGCGGCGAGCGCGACGCCGCGCAGGTAATTGACGCCCCCGCCGCCGGTTCCCGGCTTGTAGAAGGCGGCGAACTGGAGCGGCATGCGCTTGACCCGTTCCTCGGCGGCCATGCCCACGAAGCCGCCCAGCGTGCCCACGGGGTCGAGCAGCAGGTAGCTCGAAAGCCTCGTGTTCGTGAAGCAGACCTCCGGGTAGATTAACTCCACCTCCCAAGCCGTCTGCTTGTCGCCCGAAACGCATTGCGTCGGGTAGGTGTAAGAGATGTCGAAGTCAATCCACCCGCCCTCGTTCGTCGTGTCGGCGGGCCGCGTCAGCTTGACCGTCACCTCGATGGCGCTAAAGCCGCGCAGACCCGAACTCACACTCGGATACTTGAGCGTCAGCTCGCCCTCGACTTCGGTTACGTCGCACCTCGTCGTCGCGCCGACCTTATACTCGACGGTCTGCTTCTTGCCGCCGACAAGGGCGTAGGCGTTCGAGAGGAGGCTGTACTTCGTGAAGCGCACGGTGAAGAGGCTCATGGGCGAGGCCGTCAGCGTCATCAAGGCGCGCTGGCCGCTAAGCAGCTTGATGCTGCTGACGGTGGCGAGAGCGGGCTCGACGATGATTTGCGTGACAAGCCCCTGCGCGTCCGCGTTGGAGGTGAAAGTCCGCCCCGTAGTCGACATCTGTTATGACTCCTTTCGTGAGGAGACCGGCTAAGGTCTTCGTGAAACGGCTTCCCGGTGGAACTGTTGAGTCGAGCGGTAAGGCTTTCGGCGCGGCGCGAACGACCGGCGAGATGAAGTCGGATTCCCGTCGCTCGCGGCGGAGCGCCACGATACTATTCCCGGCCCGAAGTTTCAATCTTTACTGATTCACTTAAGCTCGCGCGGCGCGCCCGCAAAAGTCTTCGGCTGCGTCCGCTGCGAAAAGCCCGGCGGGGGTCTTCTCAAAGACCCCCGCCGGGCTTTCGTGTCGGGCGCGTTTCGTGCGACTACTGCGGGCCGAACCTTCCGCGATACTCGGCCGAGAGGATGAAGGCGCGAATCATCTCGGCGCGCTTGATGCGCTCGAAGGCCGTGGCGGCGTTGCGCATGTCCTCGCCCGGCTGGCTGAAGGAGTCCATCTTCCCGAGCCAGAAGTTGAAGCCGTCGAGGTTGGAGTCGGGCGGGTCTTCGGGGTCGCGTCGCATGAAGCCGAAGTACTCGACCAGCACGAAGCCGGGGTTGTAGAGACGGTTGAAGACCGACGACGTCTCCAGCCCCGTGATGAGCGCGACGGCACGCCCCTGCGTGTTGCCCGACCCGTAAGCCGCGATGACCGCTTGGCGCTCGGCCTGCGTCGGCGTCGCGCCAGCGTTCTCGAAGAGCTTGTCGGCGAACTGTTCGGCCGTCATCCCGTCGGGGAAGAGCGCCTTGAACTCCGCCCGCTCGACGAGTTGTTCGGCGAACAGGCGACGCTGCGCCGCGAGCCTCTGCTGCCAGTCGCCGACGCCCACCTCGATGCCCTGCCCGACGAAGTTTAAGTCGCGCATGAACTCCTCGTAGGCGGGGCGGCGGTTAAGGCCCGCCTCGTAGGCGCGGTCGATGAAGTAGCCCGTCCCCTGAAACTCGATGGAGAGGAAGAAGGCGGCCGCGACGTTGTGCCGCCGCTCCGCGACGCACGCCTGATTCGTGCCGCACGACTCAATCTCACCCGTCCAGAAGGCTTGGCCCGCCGCGTCGGGCTGGCGGTGGAGGAAGTCGTGGTAGAGCTGGCAGACGTAAGTCGGGGCGTCGTCGATGGGGTTCGTCGTCGAGTCGACGGCGTCGTTGTCGTTGATGTTAAGCGTGGCCGACGAGGGCGTGCCCAAGACCGCGCCGCGCGGGTTCGAGAGCGTGACCGACAAGTTCTCCGTCCCCTCGGCGAAGCCGTCCTCGGTGATGAGGATGGTTATCTCCTTGGCGGTCTCACCGGCGGCGAACATGAGCGAGCCGCTGACTAACGGAGCGTCGCCCGACTCGGCTGCCGACCCCGTCTCGGGGCGCACGACGCCGGAGACGAAGGTGTAGTCGGTCTTCTGCTTGGCCGTCCCCTCCGTGACGGTGTAGTCGACGGCGACGTTGCCCGAGGGCGCGCCCGAGATGGTGACGGTGATAGTCGCCGGCACACACCCCTCGGTGACGCTGAAAGTCGTCTGCGAGAACTGCACGGTGGCCGAAGGCGTCGGTGTCGGACTGGGTGTCGGAGTCGGAGTCGGTGTGGGCGTCGGCTGGTCGCTTAGCTTGTAGACGAAGCCGTCGAGCCCGCCGCCGTTCGCGGCCTGCACAGGTGTCAGCGTCGGGAAGTTCGTCGAATCGGTGAGGCCGGTGACGTAGGCGTCGCCGAGTGAATCGAGCGCGATGGCGTTCGCCCGCTCGAAGCCGCCGCCGCCGAAGTAGGTTGAATAGACGAGGGCCGTGCCGGCCGGGTTGAGCTTCGTCACGAAGGTGTCTCCGCTGGCGCTCGCCAACGCGGCTTGAATCGCGTTGGCGGTGGGGAAGTTGGTCGAGCCTGTGCCGCCCGTGACGTGCGTGTTGCCCGAGGAGTCGACGGCGATGTCGTTGGCGGCGTCGCCGCCGCTGCCGCCGAGATAGGTCGAGTAGGCGAAGGCCGTCCCCGCCGCGTTGAACTTCGTGATGAAGCCGTCGTTTGTGCCGCCGCCGAACGCGCTCTGGAAGGCGTTGGCCGTGGGGAAGTTCGTCGAAGAGGTGAAGCCGCTCAGGTGTGCGACGCCGGAAGCGTCAACGTCGATGTCGCTTCCCACGTCGTTGTTGCTGCCGCCGAGGTAGGTGGAGAAGACGAGGGCCGAGCCGGCCGCGTTGATTTTGGTGACGAAGGCGTCGCCGTCGGGGAAGCCGCCGCCGAAGGTGGCTTGAATGGGACTGGCCGTGGGGAAGTTGGTCGATCTGGTCTGTCCTGTGATGTAGGCGTTGCCCGCGGAGTCAACGTCGATACTGCTGCCGTTTTCAAACCCACCGTCCGTGCCCGCGTTGCCGCCGAGGTAAGTGGAATAGACGAGCGCATTGCCGGCCGCGTTGAGCTTCGTGATGATGACGTCAGCGCCGGGGCCGCCGCTGTAGGCGGCCTGAATCGGGTTGGCCGTCGGGTAGTTCGATGAGGTGGTGCGGCCCGTGATGTAGACGTTGTTGGAAGAATCGAGCGCGATGCCGCCGCCGGCGTCGAAGATGCTCCCGCCGAGGTAAGTCGAAAAGACGAGGGCCGACCCCGCAGCGTTGAGCTTCGTGACGAAGGCGTCGGAGAGGCCGCCGCCGTAAGTCGCTTGGACGGCGTTGGCCGTGGGGAAGTCGTCGGAGTGAGTTTCGCCGGCGAGGTAGGCGTTGCCGCTCGCGTCCACGCGGATGCTGAAGCAGCGGTCGTCGCCGTTGATGTTGGTTTGGACGGCGTTGCCGCTGCCGCCGAGGTAGGTCGAATAGACGAGGGCCGTGCCCGCCGCGTTGAGTTTCGTGACGAAGGCGTCGCGCTGGCCGCCGAGTTGGCCGCTGCCGAACGTGGAGTCGAAGGCGTTGGCCGTCGGGAAGTTCGCGGAGTCGGTGCTGCCGCAGACGTAGGCGCTGCCCGAAGAATCGACGGCGATGTCGACGCCTTCGTCCGTGCCGCTGCCGCCGAGGTAGGTCGAGTAGACGAGAACGGGGTCGATGACGAGCGGGAGCGAGCGGTCGTACTCGCCGAGCGCGAAGCCGACCTCGCCGTCCGCGCCGACCTCGTAGCCGCCCTCGACGGCGCGGCGCGCGCCCGCCACTTCCTGATAGACGACGGGCTTCGGCTGCCGTATGACGCCCTCGCCGACGCGCAGGAGCAGGTCGCCCGCCGCGTCCGTCTCGACTTTGTCCGCGCCGTCGAACCGTAGCCTGACGGTACTCGCGTCGCGGCCGGGCGCGAGTCGGAAGTCGTATTCGAGTTGCCGCTGGTTGCCGTAGTAGACGACATCGACGCCGGGGTAGACCTCCGCATAACGCACGCGCCCGTAGGTCGGGACGCCCGCGCGCCACTTGGCCGGGTCGTCGCCGATGAAGTAGTTGACCTTGCCCGCCAGCGCCGCCGCCCCTTCGGCCGCCGCCCCTTCGTCTGCCCCGACGAGTTTCACGCGGAGCACACGCGGCGTCGCGTCGGGCGAGTCGCCAGTGGTTGCGTCATCCGCGTCGCGACGCGCCGACAGCGCGAGGACGGCCTCGGCCGGTTTCAGAAATATCGCGTAGCCCGCGCCGCGCGCGAGGAAATCGACCGACGGGTCGGTCTGCCCTTGGTTGGCCTCGAAGCTCAACTCGATTCGGCCGTATGCCTCGCGCGCCTGCTCGGCCTCAAGCGCCGGCCGGGCGGATGCGTCGGCGGCGCTCATCGTCGGCGCTTCCGTCCTGTCGGCGAGGCGTCGCGGCGGCGCGTCAAATCCGAGCGGCCCGCCCGCCGTGACGAGCAAGGCCAGTAAGCATGCGAAGAAAAGTGTTAGGACGAACGGACGGCGGTCGCTGAGTGTGCGAGGCAATCTCATGGGGTTTCCTCTCTGGATGTTCGCGTGGTCGCGCGGTCGTGTGGTCGCAGTCGGGAAGGAGATGCGGACGAAGGTTTAAGCCCCGCACGGGGCCGAGTTTTTGCTGGCTTGGCCGGGAGAGAATAAACCGACTCGTCTTTTCATACAACCACAATTTTTAAAACAGCAGGAGACGGCCACCGCCGAGACGCCGTTGAAGGTCGCCCTTTCGTTCGACTGAAGTCGATGACATCTTGACCGTCACGCTCGCGCATCTCCTCGTCACGCCCCGCCGTCCTTTACTCAAACGACACGCGCACGCCGCGCCACGCGGACGCACGCGCGCCAGTCTTCGTTCAGGTCGTAGCGGTACATCTCGACGGACGGCGAGACGGCGCGCGCCAGCTCGTCGAAGCAGCGGTGGAAGCCGAGCATCGGCGCGACGAGATAGACGAGCGGAGGCTCTTCGGAAATCTTTGCGTCGCCGAACAGACGCGCGCGGGCGACGTGGCCGGCGCGTTGTTGGGCCGCGATGCGGAGCCAGTAGTCCGCGCCCTGTAGAGGCAAGGCCGGGGCGGGCGCGACCTTCAGCTCGATGACGACGAGGCGTCCGTCGCGGCGGAGCGCGAGCAGGTCTAAGGGTCGCGCGTGCGTCGAGCGCGCGCGGCTCGCGCGCAGTTGTGCGTGGAGCGGAGAGACGACGAGGCCGGGGTCGAGGCGCGACACGTCGCGGCGCAGCATGGATTCGAGCCACGCCTCGGGGGCGGCGCGGTAGAGCGCGTGACGCTTGTTGGCCGCGCCGGCGCGTCGATGCTCGCGGAGTTCTCCGAGCAGTTTCAGAAAGTCAGACAGACTCTCATCGTCGAGCGGGCGTCTTTTAGTCGCGCCCTCGACGCCGAACCACGCGCGCTCTTCATTCATCACGCGGCGCACGCGCGCGAACGCAAGCCCTCTGTAACGCAGCGTCTCGCCGTGACGAGCGCGCACCACGTCCACCGCCTCGGGCGCGAGCGCGACGATGCGCGCGGCCGTCTCGCTCAAAGCGTTGGGCGTCGGGCGGACGAAGCGCGGCGCGGCGTCGAGCAACTCTTCGAGCGAAGGCACACGCGCCGTCACGAGCGCGGGCACGCGCGCATCAGAGCGCGTGCGCTCTTTCGACGTCACGAGCGCACGCACGTCATCGCACACTTCGCAGACCTCTATCGACTCCTTCAAACTCTCGCGCAGCAGAGCGACTCTTTCGGCCGTCGCGTCGCGCAGCGCGCGCGGCACGACGACGAGCAGTCTGCGCGGCGCTCGCGCGCTTCCCTTCTCGCCGAGACGCGCGAACCAGAGAAACGCCGAAGCGACGAAGGCATCGGCCTCGTCCGACGCGAGTGCGCCGACCGGCCCCGTCGCCGCCACACGCCCCGCGCCGCCGCTCACACTACGGCCCGCGCTCAGGACGATGCGCGCGTAGCGGCCCGGCTCGCCGCGTCGCGCGCCCGCGCTCAGACGCGCGCTCTCCACGCGCGCGCCTCTGCCCAGATGAGCGCACACCGTCTCGGCCAAACTCCAACACGCGGCCTCGCGCGCCGCCGCGACCGTTTCACTTGCGAACGCGGCGGATGCGCGCGGAGTCAGTTCCAGCGTCGCGCGCAAAGCGCCCGCGCGTCGCGTCGCCTCGACCAAGAGACGCGCGCCCGTCCACTCCCAAGCCTTTACGCGCCACACGCGCAGGCCCACCTCGCCCCAGTAAGAGAGACGCAACGCGCCGCCCGCGACGCGGACTTCCCACTCGCCGCGCCGCAAGCTCACGCGACGCGCGCCGCCTTCCGCGCAGAACCACTCGCCCGCCGAGTCGAGCAACTCGGCGAGCCTGTGCTGCTCCCCGACGGCGTCGGAAGTTTTGCCGATGCGCTCCAAGAGCTTTCGATTTTGTCGGTCGCTTGCGCGCGGCCTTAAAGGGTGGGTGGACGGACGCCGCGTGTTCGGGTGGGCGCTGTCGTCGCTCGTGAGTCGTCGCGCCGCTATGCTAACATCAAAACAGCTTTCAGCAATCAGCATTCAGCTTTCAGCTACGCGCCGCGACGCACGTCAGTCGTCTCAGTAAAGACGACTCAAGTGACGAAGGCGGAACTGTCTGGCTGAAAGCTGAATGCTGATTGCTGACCGCTTAAAACTATGAAAGACGTATTTCTGGTTGGTTCGGTGCGGACGCCCATCGGGCGTTTCGGGGGCGCGCTCGCGGGGATGACGGCGGCCGACTTGGGCGTCACGGTGGCGCGCGAGAGTCTGCGGCGCGCGCGTTTAGAGGCGGACGGCGTCGATGAGGTCGTGTGGGCGTGCGCGCGTCAGGCGGGCGGCGGGCCGAACGTCGGCCGTCAGATAAGTTTTCGCGCGGGGCTTCCTGAGCGCGTCCCTGCCTCGACGGTCAACATGGCGTGCGGCTCGGGTCTGAAAGCCATCATCCTCGCCGCGCAGGAGGTGTTGTTGGGTCGCGCGCGCGCCGTGCTCGCGGGCGGCGTCGAGAGCATGTCGCGCGTGCCCTACTTCGCCGAGGGCGCGCGTTGGGGCGCGCGCATGGGAAACGTCGAACTCGTCGACGGGATGTACCGCGACGGCTTCCTCGACCCGCTCTCCGGCCTCCTGATGGGACAGACGGCCGAGAACCTCGCGCGTCAATATGAAATCTCGCGCGACGAACAGGACGCCTACGCCCTGCGCACGCAAAGGCGCGCCGCCGAGGCCATCGACGGCGGGCGCTTCGACTCTGAAATCGTAGCGGTCGAGCTTGAGGACAAGCGCGGCGAGACGGTTCTCTTTTCACGCGACGAGCACCCGCGCGCAGACACTTCGTTGGAGTCTTTAAAGAAACTCCCGCCCGTCTTCTCGAAGGACGGCACGGTGACGGCAGGCAACTCTTCGGGCATCACGGACGGCGCGGCCGCCGTCGTCGTCATGGGCGAAGAGGCGCTCGCCGAGTCGGGCGCGGAGCCGGAGGCGCGCGTCGTCGATTACGAGATAACGGGCGTCGCGCCCGAAGTGATGGGCATCGGGCCTGTCCCGGCCGTGCGCGCTTTGCTCGCGCGACAGAAGCTCGCGCTCTCGGACATCGACTTGGTCGAGCTTAACGAAGCCTTCGCCGCGCAGGTCATCGCGTGCGACCGCGAGCTTCATTTCGACGCGGAGCGTCTTAACGTCAACGGCGGCGCAATCGCCCTCGGACACCCCATCGGCTGCACGGGCGTCCGCATCACGACGACCTTGCTACACGAGATGAAACGTCGCGGCGCGCGTCGCGGCCTCGCCACTCTTTGCGTGAGCGGCGGCTTGGGCGTCGCGCTGCTCATCGAAAGAGTTTGAGAGCGAGTCTGAGAGCGCGGCCTCAGCCGCGTCCGTCCTTTTTAGTTTGACCTTGCATCCGCCGCAGAGGTTTTAGACGATGGCCTTAAAGAGTGAGGGGGCCGTGCGCGCGGACGCGGGCGGCGACAGCTCGGCGGGCGCGGCGCGTTGCCGACGCAAGTTCCTGCGGTTCTTCCCCGGCGGGTTCGAGGACGAGACTTACATCGACTGGGAGCGCAGCTACAAGGTCGAGACGCACGAGCGTTGGGAGGAGACGCTCGCGCGCGACGAGTACCGAAGACTTTTGCGCCGCCGCGAGTTTGCCGAGATAGCGGCGCGCGCCGTGCGCGTCGAGCAGCGCGCGCGTCACAGCATGCTCTTCTCGTTCGAGAAGATGGCGCTGCGCGACGCCGTCAAGACGAAGGCGGGCGCGCGCACCTTCGCCGAAGGTCTCTACGAGTTTTTGCACGGCGAGGGCTCGGTCGAAAGTAGGTTCGGGCGTTGGGTCGAGGCGGTCGAGTCGCTCCCGCGAAGGCAGACGCGCGTCTTGACGTGGCCGCTCGTCACCGTCTTCGGCTTCATCGCGCAGCCGCGCGCGCACATCTTCCTCAAGCCCAACGTCACGCGCGCCGCCGCGCGCGCCTACGGCTTCGACTTCCCCTACAAGTCGCGCCCCGCGTGGGAGACTTACGCGAGCCTGCTTGAGTTCGCGCGCGTCGTCCGCCGCGACCAGCGCGACCTGCGCCCGCGCGACATGATTGACGTCCAGTCGTTCCTCTGGGTGCAAGGCTCGGACGAGTACGAGGAGTGACGCGCGAGCGCGGAGCAATCGCGGGTTGACGCGCGGCGCGAAATCTCGGACGTGCGTCCAGAACAATGTCCGACTTTTTCGCCCCGCCGCGACAACCCGCCCGGCTCGCCTCTTACTCCTACTTCGAGTGCGCACGCGCGCGCCCGAAGCTCCATCAAATTTCTTCTTAAGAGGTCGGCTGGTGAAAACCCTTTCGTACAGTCTCCGCCCGCTCGCGCTCCTCTTTCTCGTCATCATCGCGTCGCCGCTCGCGGTCTTTGCGCAGTCGGAGAATTTCGAGGTCGTGCGCGTCGCCGAGGGCGTCTACGCGACCATCCGCAAAGACTCGCCGGGCTTGGGGGCCGAGGCCAACAACGTCCTTATCATTAACGACGAGGACGTCATCGTCGTCGACGCGAACCTAAGCCCGTCGGCGACGCGCGAGGTGCTGGCCGCCCTGCGCAAGCTGACGACGAAGCCCGTCCGCTACGTCGTCAACACGCACTGGCACGACGACCACGTCATCGGCGGCGGCGTCTACCGCGAGGCGTTCCCCAACGTCGAGTTCATCGGCCACGCGCGCACGCGCGAATACCTGCCGGGCGTGGGCCGCGAGCGACGCGAGCAGGCGTTCAAGGGCGCGGCGGAGTTCGTCAAAGACTTGCAGTCGCTCGTCGAGCAGAACAAGAGTCTGACCGGAAACCCTCTGACCGAAGAGGAGCGCGCGAGCTATCTCAACGACATCAAGATCGGCACGCGCTTCGTCGCCGAAGGGCCGCGTGCCGAGATAGTCCTGCCAACCGTCACGGTCGAGGAGCGTCTGACGCTCCATCGCGGCGCGCGCGTCATAGAGATTCTGCACCTCGGGCGCGGGCACACAGCGGGCGACCTCGTCGTGCATCTGCCGAAGGAGGGCGTTGTGGTGACGGGCGACTTAGTTGTGTGGCCCGTGCCTTACGTCGGGAGCGAGCAGTCGCACATCGGCGAGTGGGCGGCGACGCTCGAACGGCTCGTCGCGCTCCGGCCCACGGTCATCGTCCCCGGCCACGGGCCGGTCTTGCGCGACGACTCTTACGTTAAACTTCTCGCCTCGATGTTCGCGTCAATCCGTCAGCAGGCGCGCGAGGCGTTCGCGCGCGGCGAGACTTTGGACGAGGCGCGGCGGAGCGTTAAGCTCGAAGAGTTTCGCAAGCAGTTGGCGGGCGAGTCGCAGTTCCGGCGCGTGCTGTTTCGCGTCTACGTCGTCGCCCCGGCGGTCGAGGCCGCGTACCGCGAGGCTTCGGCCAAGCCTTGACGCTCGGAAGGCGCGGAAGTCTTCGCGCACGCTAGACGCGCGGCCAACCCACGGCCGCGCGCGCGGCATCCGAACTCGCGCGAAACGTTTTCCCCTTCAATGTCAGTTCATCGAATCGCGAAAGGTTGACAGCACTCATGCACACAAGCGTTCACACTTCTCTGCTCGCGCTCGCGCTCGCGGCCGGCTCGCTCGCGTACGCGACCACCGATGCGCGCGCGCCGCGTCGCGCGTCCGTCGCGAAGCAGACGCGGACGACCGCCCCGACGACGAACGCCGCCGCCGTCTTCGCGCCGCTCCCGGCCTCGGACGCCGTCGCGCTCGTCGAGCTGCGCCGACTCCTCAACGACGCCGTGCCGCGCGCGCTCGCCTCTGACCAGAAGCGTCTCGGCGAAGTGAACGCCGACGTGGAGACGTTCCGCGCGCGCACAGGGATTAACGCGCGCGAGTTTGAGACGCTCGCCGTCGGCTCGCGCGTCGTGAAACTCGCGAGCGGCGCGACGAAGCTCGACCACAACGTCGCGGTCGGGCGCGGGCGCTTCGACATCAACGCAATCGTCGCGGCCGGCCGCACGTCCTCGAAGAATCGTCACACGCAGCAGACGCACGCGGGCAAGACCGTCCACGTCTTCCGCCTCGACGAGGAGTTGAAGCTCTTCGGGCTTCTGAAGATGCGTGTGGGCGAGCTGGCCGTCTGCGCGCTCGACGCGCAGACCTTGGCGGTCGGCGAGCCTGAAGCGGTGCGCGCGGCGGTCGACGCGGCCGGGGGGCGCGGCGCGCTGTCGCCGACAGACCTCGCCGTGCTCACACAGCCGCGCACGCCCGAGACGCTCGTCACCTTCGGCGGGCGCGTCGCGCCGGAGCTGACAGCAGGGATTGACCTCGGCAACGCGGAGATAACGCGCAGCGTCGCCTCCGTCCGCGAGATGTTCGGCGCGGTGCGGATGGTCGCCGCCGGGTTCGACGTGCAGACGACGCTGCGCACGTCGAACGAGAGCGAGGCGCGTGAGTTGGGCGGGGTGCTGGCGACGCTCAAGCAGGCCGCGCCGTTTCTGCTCTCGCAGGTCGAGGGCGAGCGCGGGCGCGTCGCGCGCAACGCCGCCGAGCGACTACAGGTCGCGACGCAAGGCACTGACGTACAGCTTCGCCTCGAAGTCCCGCAGGCCGACATCACGACGCTCGTCGGCGTGCTCTGAAGAAGTAAAAAGGTAAAAGGCAAAAGGACGAAGGCCGCGAATCGAGGTTAACGATTCGCGGCCTTCGCTTTTGCCTTTTTACTTTTACCTTTGCCTTCTATTGCGCGGGCATGACGGGGACGGTCGTCGGGATGCGCGGGCGTTGCGGGGCGACCTCGGGCATCTCCTGTTTGTCGAGCTTCGCGAGCACGTCCTCGTAAATCTTTATCTCGCCCTCGCGCTCGATGCGCGCGCGGAGCGTGGTGGCGTAGTCGTCGAAGACCTGCTGCCGACGCTCTTCGAGCGCGCTCTCGGCCAGCTCGGCGCGCTGGCGTCCGAACTCCGCGAGGTCGGCCTCGGTGCGCTTGAGCGCCCCGGCGACGACCCACGAGTCGCCAATCTTGACCGGCGTCTTCATCACCTCGCCGGGCTTGAGCGCGAAGATAGCTTCGTCGGCGGCGAGCGCCGTGCCGGCCGTGCCGATGGGTGTGCCGATGCGGTAGCTCGGCAGCGGCTCGGTCTTAAGTCCGAACCGCGCGGCCGCCGCCGTCAAGCCCTCGGCGCTCCCGGCCGCCGCCGCGATGTCGCGCGCCGCCTGTTCGAGCTGCTCCTTGGCCTTCTCCTCGCGCACGCGGGCCAGCACTCGCTCGCGCGCCTCCTCGAACTCCGGGACGCGCGGGTCGCGTTTCTCGACGAGCATCGGGACGGCGAAACCGTCCTTGACGCCGACGCGGTCGCCCACGTCCTGCGGGTTTTCGAGCGGCGCGATGGCCGCTTCGAATTGCGGCGAGCTGCCGATGCCGGGCACGTCGTCCTGCGGCTTGATGAAGGGCGTCTCCTTGACCATCTCGGCCGCGCTCATGTTGGCCTCGGCCGCCAGCTCTTGCGCGACGCGCGCGAGGTCTTTCGTCTCGCGGACGCGCTCGACGGCGCGCTGCGCCAGCCCTGCGGCCGCCGCGTATGACTTGCTGTTGCGCAGAGAGACGAGCAGCTCCGGCTTGGCCTCCTCGAAGGTCTTGAACACGGGGTCGCCACGGCGGAGGATGTAGTAGGCGTTCGACGCCTTGTCGAAGACTGGGTCGGCGACGTAGCCGGGCTGCATGTCGAGCACGCCTTGATAGATGTCGCCCGTCTTGTTCGGGTTCTTCCTGACCGGGCTGGCGAGCCACCCGCCCGCCTTGGCCGTCGCCGGGTCTTCGCTGTTGCCGCGCGCCAGCTCGGCGAACGCCTCCTCGGTGGCCGTCAGCTTCTCGTCGCGGGCGCGCTGGGCGAGGTCTGTCGCCTTCTGCAAGACCTGCTGGTCGAGCTTCGGGTCGGCGACCTTGAGGACAATCTGCTGGACGCGGATGCCGGCCTGCGGCTTGCGCTCGTCGAACTCGCGGCGCAGCTCCTCGTCCGAGACCTCAAGCTTCGCGGCGACCTTCGTCATGTCGATGAAGAGGTAGCGAATCTTCTTCTGCGGCTCGTTGATGCGGAACTCGTCGCCGTGCGCGGCGAAGTAGCTGCGCAGCTCCTCGTCGGACGGGTTGATGCCCTTCGCCAGCTCGGCCGGCGTGACGTTGACGTAAGTCAGCTCGAACGACGTGTTGCTGCGCTCGTAGTTGGTCTGCAACTCCTCGTCCGAGATTTGGACGCCGGCCGTGACGAAGGCGCGCAGCTTCTCCTCGGCCAGCGCGTCGCGTATCTGCCGCTCGAAGCGGTAGAGGTCGCCGAACTGCGAGACGACCGCCTGCTTGTAGCGTTCGACGCCGATGAACTTGTTGGTGGCCGGGTCGGTGTAGCGTTTGATGATGCGGTCGCTCACCTCCTTGTCCGAGGGCATCAGCCCGAGCCGCTCGGCCTCCTGCACGACGATGCGGCTGCGAATCAGCCCGTCGAGCATGCGGCGGCTGCCGCCGAGCTGCGCCATGCTGAACTGCGGGCCGAAGGCCTGCCGGTAGGTGCGCGTCAGGTCTTCGAGGTCGGCGACGACGACGTCGTCGCCGCGCACCGAGGCGAGCACCTCGCGACCCTCGGCGGCCGAGGCCGTCCCGGCGTCGCGCGTCGGGGCGTAGAAGAAGATGAGGCTGACGACCATCAGCAGCGCGAAGATGATGATGAAGGCGCTGCGCGTCTTCTCCAGACGGCTGAACTGCTTGAGCATGGCGGCTAATACCTTCCCGGAAGTGTTGTCGGACGGTTGGAGGCGCGGCGGGCGGCCGTGCGTTGCTTAGAAGGGCGACTCCCCCACGCGCCTCGCAAAACGCGGATTGTAGCGGACGCCCCCGCGCGCCCGCAACCGCGCGCGCCGCGGCCCGAGGCCGGAGTCCGAAGTCCGTCGCGAAGCGATTAGTATTTCACCGCGCTCTGGCGTCTAAACAAGAGCCCGCAGGGTGTGTTATATCTTTACGCATCATGGACATCATTTACGCGACGTGGGCGGGTTATCCTGTCTGGGCATGGGCGGGTTTCGCGGTCTTCATCCTGACGATGCTGGCGTTAGACCTCGGCATCCTCAACCGCAAGGCGCACGCCATCACCTACCGCGAGGCGGCGACGTGGAGCGCCGTCTGGGTCAGCCTCGCGCTCGTCTTCGCGGCGTTGGTCTTCTGGCAGGAGGGGCGGCTGACCGGCGTCGAGTTCCTAACCGGCTACGTCATCGAACTGTCCCTGTCGGTCGATAACCTCTTCGTCTTCCTGCTCATCTTCGGCTACTTCAAAGTCCCCTCGAAGTACCAGCACCGGGTGCTCTTCTGGGGCGTGCTTGGCGCGCTCATCATGCGCATGACGATGATCGCGCTCGGCGCGGCGCTCATCGAGCGTTTCCACTGGATCATCTACGTCTTCGGCGCGTTTCTGGTCTACACCGGCGTCCGGATGATGTTGCAGAAGGAGACCGAGGCGCACCCCGAGGAGAACCCCATCGTCCGCTTCGCCACGCGCCTCATCCCGATGACGCGCTCCTACGACGGCGAGAAGTTCTTCACCGAGGTCAACGGACGGCGGGTCGGGACGCTGATGCTCTTAGTCCTCATCACGGTCGAGGTCACCGACCTCGTCTTCGCGGTCGATTCGATTCCGGCCATCTTCGGCATCACGCAGAACACCTTCATCGTCTACACGTCGAACGTCTTCGCCATCCTCGGCCTCCGCTCGCTCTACTTCCTTCTGGCCGGCGTCATCGAGAAGTTTCACTACCTGAAGATAGGGCTTTCCATCGTGCTCGCCTTCGTCGGCGTCAAGATGCTGACCGAGGGTTTCGTCATCAAGAGCCTCGGCCTCGACAAAGAGACCATCATCATGGCCTCGCTCGCCATCGTCGGCATCGTCCTCGGCTCTTCGGTCGTCGCCTCTATCGTCTGGCCGCAGCACGCCGAGACGAAAGTTGAGGTCGAACTCCCGCCCGGCTTCGACTCGCCCTTCGACGACGACGCGGGCCGGCTCGGGGCCGAAGAACCCGAGTTGACGAATACGGAAAAGGCTCGCGGTCAGGGCGCGGACGGGTAGAGGCAAGGCCAAAGGCGAAAGCTAAAAGGCAGAAACAGGAGGGCCGACACTCCCGTTTTTGCCTTTTTCCCTTTTACTTTTGCCTTTTTTTTCTTGCTTGAACGCCCGCCGCCCGGTGTGTTAATTTTCTTGAGGGCGGTAGTCCGACCGACTCCGCCCCCGAACGTTCACAGCCCTCCGGCTGCCACGCGCGAAGCGGGTTGACGCCCCTCCAAGAAAGCCCTTCGCGCCCCGACTCAGAAGCTTAGTCCCGTTCGCCCCTCACCTCTGAAGTTTCGCCACGCCTCCAAT
>DASUNL010000136.1:0-3968 GCA_036277175.1 Pyrinomonadaceae bacterium
GACTCCCTTGCAGCGCATCCTCGCCGCCGAGGACGAAAGGCGTTGGGACGAGTCGGACTTGGGCGCGCTTCTTTCGGACAAGAGCGCGGCGGTGCGTCGTCGCGCGGCGCTCGCCGCCGGGCGCATCGGCGACGCGGGGGCGGTCTTTCGTCTCGCGGCGCTACTTCGCGCCGACCGCGACGAGGGCGTGCGCGCGATGGCCGCCTTCGCGCTCGGCGAAATCGAATCCCCGTCGGCCGCGCCGCTCCTTCTCGACGCGCTGAAGTTGAGTAAGTCCGTCGCCGTGCGCGCGCGCGTCGTCGAGGCTCTGGGGAAAATCGCCGCCGCGCTGCCGCAGGGCGATGAGGAGAGGCGCAAGACGCTCGGCGACGCGATACTGGACGCGCTCTCGGCCGAAGGGATGACGGGGCGACCGAATAAAAACTTCGTCCTGCTCGGACTGACGGCCGCGCTCCGCTCGCGCCACGAGCGCGCGCCGAAAATCGTCGCCGCCTTCCTTCAACACCCGGACGCGCGCGTCCGCGCCGACGCCCTGAACACGCTCGCGCGTCTGCGCGCCAAAGAGTCTCTGGAGAAGATTCGCGCGATGCTCTCGGCGGACGCGGACGCGGTCGTGCGTGCCAACTCGGCGCGCGTGCTCGGCGCGGCCGAGGACGCGGCATCCTTCGACGCGCTCGCCGCGCGCGTCACTTCCGACACGGACTCGCGCGTCCGCGTCTCTTCCGTCCGCGCGCTCGCGCAGCTCGGCGACCCGCGCGCCGCCGCGCCTCTGCTCACGCGCGCCGAAGCCATCTTCCCCGCCTACCGCGTCGCGAAGACCGGACGGGACGCGCACCCGCCCGAGACGGCCGAGCTGCTTGAGATTGCGACCGCGCTTGGTCGCGTCCTGACAAACCGCGCGGACGAGCGCGCGCTCTCTTGGCTGCGACTGTTCCGCGAAGCGGAGGGCCGCGCCGCGCCGGAGGTCGAGGTCGCGCTCGCGCGCGTCGCACCGGCGCAATACCTGCGCGAGCCTCCGTTCCCGT
The DNA here is from genome assembly GCA_036277175.1 of Pyrinomonadaceae bacterium. Lineage (GTDB taxonomy): Bacteria > Acidobacteriota > Blastocatellia > Pyrinomonadales > Pyrinomonadaceae > DASQDT01. Next base: position 1,026 of record DASUNL010000136.1, read on the forward strand.
CGCTCACGAGTCGCGAGGCTGCGGGCGGCGCGGCGTTGACTTGGCAGAGCGTCTCGGCGCTCGCGCAAGGGTTGGCCGAAATCGCCGCGCTCACGAGCGCGACGGGCGGCAACAGCTTCATCAGCCTACAGGCCGACGCGCAGATAATCCTGCGCGCGCTGCTCGAAGACTCGCGCACGCCCGCGAAGGCTCTGCCCGACGTGATGCGCGCGCTCGCCGCCTACAAGCCGGGCGACCTCGCCGCGCTCGTGCGCGTGCGTCTGGCGGCCGAAGACGTGCTCGTCCGCGCGACGGCCGCCGACATCCTCGCCGAGACCGCCCCCGCGCCCGAGACGACGCGCGCCCTCGCCTCCGCGCTCCCGCGCGCGCTCACGGACGAACTAAACGACGCCGCGCTCTCCATCCTCGCCGCGCTCGCGCACCAGAAAACTTCGGAGGCGAACGAGGCGTTGAAGACCGCTTTGGGCGTCCCCGACCACCTCGTGCGCCGCCGCGCCGCCGCGCTCCTGCGCGAAGCGGGCGCGACCGGCCCGGCGACGACGACGGCGACGAACGGCACGCAGGTCGAAACCGTCGCCACGCAGTTCCGCGCCCCCGACTACGCGCGCGCACTCTCGCGCGCGGGCAAGTCTGTGCGCGCGCGCGTCTCGACGGACAAGGGCGATTTCATCATCGAGCTTCTGCCTTCGGAAGCGCCGCTCACCGTCGACAACTTCGTCACGCTCGCGCGCAAAGGCTACTTCAACAACCTGACGTTTCACCGCGTCGTGCCGAATTTCGTCGTGCAGGGCGGCGACCCGCGCGGCGACGGCTCGGGCGGCCCCGGCTACCAGATTCGCTGCGAGGTCAACGAAGTGCCTTACGAGCGCGGCGCGGTCGGCATGGCGCTCTCGGGCAAGGACACGGGCGGCTCGCAGTGGTTCGTCACGCACTCGCCGCAGCCGCACCTCGACGGCGGCTACACGGTCTTCGGCCGCGTCGTCGAGGGGATGGACGTCATCGACCGCGTCGCGCGCGGCGACCGCATACGCACGGTCGTCATCACCGAAGGCGCGCAGAGGCGACCGGCCGCGCGGGGGCGCAGGGCAAGCGACTGACGTCTCCGACTCATTTCAAACGGGGCAAGAACTTGAGACGAACAGGCGGGCACATCCTTCGAGTCGGCGCGCTTCTTCTCGCGGCCTCGGCCGCCGCATCGTTCGCCGCGACGAGCGCGCGGCGTCACGCTCAGCAACCCGACGCAACGGCCGAGACGCGACCCGCCAGCGGCGCGGCCGCGCGCGCGCGCTACAGCATTAATCTCAACTTAGACTTCGACGCACACGCCTACGCGGGCACGGAGCGCGTCCGCTGGACGAACCGCGACACGCGCCCCGCCTCCGCCATCTACTTCCACCTCTACCCGAACCTCCGACCGGCTGGCGGCGCGCCCTCGACTCCCGCGAACGACGCCGACGAGCCGCGCCTCGTCGTCACGGGCGTGCGCGCCTCGGCGGACGAAGCGGCGACAAGCGACGACGCGCGGCCGCTCTCCTTCACCGTCGAAGACGGCGGCGTGACTTTGCGCGTGCAGTTGCGCACCCCGGTCGCGGCCGGCGAGTCGGCCGAAGTCGAGATTGAGTTTCGCGGCAGCATCCCCGAGATTGACCCTGACGAGACGAGTCTGACGGCGCACGTCGTCCAACAGGTCGGCGCGGCCCTGCGCGACACGCGCGAGACGCGGCGCGCGCGCGACACGAACTTCCACTCGCGCGGCGTCACTTTGTTGGGTGGCTTTCATCCCGTGCTGGCCGCGCGCGAGGGAGGCGAGTGGCGTCGGAAGGTCGAGCCGGGCGTCGGCGACACGGTCTTCGCCGACGCGGCCGACTACGAGGTGAGCATCAGCGCGCCCGCAGACGTCGCGCTCTTCACTTCGGGTGGGGAAGTCTCAAACGCCGAGACGAGCCGCAGCAGCGTCCGAGGGTTCAGGGGCGCGGCCTTGCGCAGCTTCGCCGTCGTCGCCGGTCGCACCTTGCGCTCGGCCGAGGCCGAGGCGGGGCGCGTGCGCGTGCGCTCGGTCTACACGGCCGAACACGAGCGCGTCGGCCGACGCGCGCTCGCCGTCGCGGCGGACGCGGCGCGCACCTACCAGACGCGCTTCGGCCCGCTCGACTCTTCGCTCATCACCGTCACCGAAGCGCCGCTCGTCGCCGGCCTCGGCAGCACGGAGTTCACGGGACTGGCCGTCATCGCCAGCGCCTTCTACGTCGACTTCGACTCGCCCTCGGTGCGCAACCTCCCAGAGGTCGTGCGCGAGCAACGTTCGTCGGTCGAGGAGAGTCTTGAGTTCGCCGTCGCGCAAGGGGTGGCGCACCAGTGGTGGGGCGGGGCGGTCGGGAGCGACCCCGCGCGCGAGCCGGTGCTCGACGAGGCGCTGGCCCACTGGTCGGCGCTCCTCTACATCGAGGACGTGCACGGCGAAGAGTCGGCGCGCGTCGCGCTCGAAGACCAACTGCGCGGCGTCTATCAGCTCTACCGCACGTTCGGCGGCGAAGACCGCGCGGCCTCCGCGCCCTCGCGCGAGTACCGGAACACGTTCCAGTACGCGGCCATCGTCGTCAGCAAAGGCGCGCTGATGTTCGCGGCGCTCCGTCGGCAGATGGGCGACGAGAGTTTCTTCAAGGCGCTGCGGGCCTACTACGAGGCCAACCGCTTCGAGGTCGCGGAGATGGACGACCTGCGCGCCGCCTTCGCCGCCGAGACGCCGACCGGGGCGCGCCGCGCGCTCCTGCGCACCTTCACGCGCTGGCTCTCCGAGCGCCACGGCGACGAGGACATCGCCCCGCCCAACGCGCAGCTCGCCGCCCTCCTCGGCCTCCCGCCCAACGGCCCTCAACCACAACAGCCCGGCCGCGACGGCAACGCCTTCTCACGCCTCGGCAAATTCTTCTGGCGTCAAATGAC
>DASUNL010000137.1:0-21616 GCA_036277175.1 Pyrinomonadaceae bacterium
TCAACTCGCGTTTGGTCGCCTGCACGACGCGCGTCGGATTAATCGCGCCGCGTGTCCGCAGATAGAGGGCGTCATAAAGCTTCTTACTGGTTCCGGGGAAAAGGCCCGAAGGCAGAGCGTCGCGCTCAAGACTGTTCGCGCGTTTATTAAAATCACGATGCGGGGCGACGATTGAAGTCTCTTCCGTCGACTTCTGTGTGGCCGGGGGAAGAAAAGCTGCTGGGATGGGTTGGGCTGGGTTGGGCTGGGTTGGGTTGGGTTGGGTTGGGATGGGTTGGGTTGGGTTCTCAACCTTGATTAAATCGTCGTGCGGCATGCGCAGCACGGGCGGGACGCTTAAACCCAGCTTTTTCTTAGCCTTCGGGGTGCGGAGCGAGTCCGCCGGCTTCGATTTGGTTTCGGCCATAAAACCCTCACTTGACTGCCGTTATCTTCTTCTGACGGTTAATTTTAAGGCGTTCAAGCACCTCGTCCGTGAGACTCCAGAGTTGATCCGCGGCTCTGTGTGATTTGGCGTATAGGACGGCCGGCAACTTCTGCGAAGGGGCCTCGGCGACCTTGGAATAGTCGTGCAGGTTGGTGTCGAAGACATGCCCCACGAGGCCGATTGCGCCCTCTATCGCCTCCCGCGCTTCGGCCGAGAGGTTACGCTGCGGCTTGTAAAGATTGATGACCGCGCCGAGCATCTGTAGGTTCGAGTTGACGTTTTTCCGAACCTGCCCGATGGTGAAGGCGAGGTCGGATAGGCCCTGCAAACCCATCGCGTCGGCCGCGCAGGGGATGAGCACGAAATCGGCCGAATAAAGCGCCGCCGTCAACAATTTACCGAGCTGAGGCGGGCAGTCAATAAAGACCAGATCGTAGTTTTTTCCGTGCTCTTCAATCTGATTTCTGAGCCGGTGGGTCAGATAATCCGGCTGCATCTCGAAGCGCGCGAGGCGTATGTCGGCCGGGACGATGTCGAGATGGTCAACCGGACTCTCGACGATGGCGTCGTCGAGCGGAACCGGCTCGGTCTTAATCCCCGACGGAGATTCCGGCTCGATGAGGACGTGTGAGAGTGTGACTTCGTAGACATCTGCATCAACCCAAGATGTCGTGAGATTGCCCTGAGGGTCGCAGTCGATTGCCATAGTTTGGAGACCGCGTAGGGCGCAACATGCTGATAACTCACGAGTTACGGTCGTCTTGCCGACACCGCCTTTCTGGTTCGCCACAGCAATCGTAATCATCACGCAGCCTTTCTGAGCCGCAGCTCCATCAGACGCTCGACATCGGCCAGACGGACAAGCTTGACGCGCTTGTCGAGAGGGTCTTGGACGAAGGGAAGCGTCGCCTCGGCCAAGAGGGAAGCCATCTTTTTCTTGCTGACCCCGAGGAGCTTTTGCGCCTCGGTGACGTTAATCAGTTGGTCGTTCATCGGGTCTCCTCCTTGAGGACGTTGGGTCGGGAACTATAAGAAACCTATCGTTACTCGTCAACACTTTTATCAACCTATCGACAGATTTTCAGAATTTCACAGACTTTATGGCCTGCTTCTCCTTGCGCCTTTGAATCCTGCTGATGACGGCCAAAATCGGCTCGCTGGCCTTGAGCAACTCTTCGATCTCCTCGTCCGTCACGTCTTCGCGCCGAATCTCGCGGAAGGCGAAACCGAGTTGCTTGAGCTGATCCCAGAACAGGTGGGTCGGGTCATAAGGGTCAAAATCCTCCAAATCAGCGTCAATCTCGACGCTTTTCGACGGTTGTGACTCGTCCGCGGGGGCATCAGGGACTCGAAAAAATTCATTCACGCGCTGCCGTAGACGCGGGCCTGACTCTTTCGTCTGGAGGTGTGTCGAGAGTAGTTCGGCGCGCATGCGTTTGGCCTGCGCGGGAGTGGAGTTGACGCGCTCGGGCGTAATTCTGGCAAGTTGCGAGGCCTCGGAGAGATTTATTTCACCTTCGGCGAGCGCCTCTGTGACGTCTGCGGGGAAGCTCAAGATGCGTAGATAGTGGTCGACGAAGCTTGAGAAGGAGAGGTGAGAAGATGTTTCACGCCCGAGGATGCTTTCGAGCGTCCCGACAACTTTGAGTAAATCTTCTCGACGCCAGCGACCGGGCCGTCCACGTTTGGTGTCCGTCGCGGGGTAGCGTTGGACGTGTCGTGCGGCGCGGAGCATGCGCACCAAATCTTTGTCTCCGGCGGGGATAATGTCGGGAAGCGCCGTGCGAAGAGAGATGAAGATGGCGCGCACCGCGTTGGGCGTGGCGACGGGATCGAGTTTACGTCGGCGTCGTTTCGTGGCTCTCAAGGTCTGATTCGATTGTCTCTGTTTGAAAGGATGTTACACGAGACGGGCATAGTACATATAGGAAAAGCAAAATTCCATCTAAAAGCAGTTAGGGCACACAAACCACTCAGTTGTGTACCCATCATGTTATAGTGCGAGGCATGAATGAGAAAGCCCCTGAGAGCGCCCTAGTGCCCGCTCAGACAGACTTCCAAGTGGCTCTGCTCGGCGCGGTCTCGCTCTGGGCGGCGGCCACGACCTCCGAGGGCGGGCGGCGGCAAGACCTCTTGAGGGACAAACAGCGCATCGTCCTCTCCTTCTTCCGCCACACGGGTAAACTCCCGTCGGAGGTCGAGCCGGCGGACGTACAGGGCTGGCTGAGGGATTTAGAGACGGCGGGGATTAGCGCGGGGACGGCCTACCAGCACGCCTGTCTGCTATCCTCCTTCTACTCTTGGGCGATGCGTGACCCGGAGGTTGGGCAGCGCGTCCGACGCAACCCCGCGCGCCTCGCCCGTCCGAAAGCGCCGAAGCCTTACCAGAGCGAGTCGGTCAAGGCTCTGTCGGATGAGGAGGTGGGGGCGCTCGTCGCGTTGTTGCGCGGGCGTGCGCAATCGGGCGACGTGGTCGGTAAGCGTGACTACGCGCTGCTGCTTCTGTACTTGGCGACGGGGCTGCGCAGACAGGAGGCCATCTCGCTGCGAGGAAGGGATGTTCATTTGGGAGAGACGCTCGTGCTCGAATACCGAGCGAAGGGCGGCGACTACCGGAGCAGGGAAGTCAGAGAGCCGCAGGTGCGTGAGGCTCTGCTCGACTACCTGACGGCGGCGGGGAGGCTGCACGCGCTCAAGACCGACGCGCCCGTCTGGACGCGGCACGACCGGGCGGGCAAACCCGGCGAGGCTCTGACCTCGCACTGCTTCGTGAAGAACTTGAAGAAGTACGCGAGGGAGGCGGGCGTCGAGGGTTTTCATCTACACCGCACGCGCCACACCTTCGCGCGCATCGTCTCGGAGGTGACGGGCGACATCACGGCGACGCAGAACGCGCTCGACCACCAGAACCGCTCGACGACGCGCGTCTACGTCCAGCGCATCGCCGTCAAGCGCGACCTCTTCAGTGAAGAGGTCTCTAAGAGATGGGGTGGCTGAGTCTGCGGTGCGGTCAAAAAAAATCGGGGAGGGATGACTGACGTTGAGACACTTGAGCATGGAAGAGCTTGAGGCGGGGCTTGAAGAGATACGCAGGTCGCCGAAGGACGAAGGCGTTTTGGAGTTGATCGTGCGGCGGCCCGCGTCGGACGAGCGCGAGGTGCTCGAAGAGGGCGAGCTTAACTTGTCCGAAGGTGTCGCGGGCGACAGTTGGAGCGCGCGCCGCAGCTCGCGCACGCCCGACGGCTCGCCGCACCCGGAGATGCAGCTCAACATCATGAACGCGCGCGCCATCGCCCTCGTCGCGCAGGGGCGCGAGCGTTGGCCGTTGGCCGGCGATCAGCTCTTCATTGATTTGGATTTGAGCGGAGAGAATCTGCCCGCCGGGACGCGCCTCGAAATCGGCTCGGCCGTCATCGAGGTGACCGCGCAGCCGCACACGGGCTGCAAGAAGTTCGTCGCGCGCTTCGGCCTCGACGCGATGAAGTTCGTCAACTCGCCGGTCGGGAAAGAGCTACACCTGCGCGGCATCAACGCGAAGGTCGTGCGCCCCGGCGTGATCCGCGTCGGCCAAGTAGCCCGCAAGGTTTGAAGTCTAAGGCTCGACCAGCCCCTTCTTGAGGTTGCGCTGCCACGCCTCGTAGTTGCGGACGCGCCGCTTCGCCTGCTTGCGCGTCAAATTCATCTGCTGCGCCACGTAGTCGATGCGCTCCGTGCGGTCGAGCTTCTTGTTGAGTGGGTTGCCCGGCGCTTTCTCGTAAAACGAATAGGCGCGCTTCCACTCCTCTTTGATTTCCGGCTCCGCCTGCTTGCCACGCAGTTCTGGCATCCGTCCGTTCCCCCTTCAAGAACGTCCAGCCCGAGGTGGTCGTCGGTTCTGATAAGTTGGATAAAAAAACGGCCACCCGGCTAGTGAGGGCGGCCGCGTGTATTCTAGCATGAGTCGTCGCGGAAGCAATCATGGTTCGGGCGTGAAGCGGACTTGACCGAGCTTCGTTATAAAATAGTTTCGCGGCGGGCGAGGGCGTGAAGCACGACTGACGGAAGGGTGGCGAGACGCTTGAGGGCGCGCGGCCGGCGGATTCCGATTCGACAGAGGTTTGAGTTGATTTCACATCTGGTGTTGATGTCGGCCCATCTGCTCGAATGGGTCGTGCCGAGGGTCACGGGCCGCTTCCGCGTCGCACGCAGCTTGACGCATTCGAGATTCTTTCAGCCCGCGCTCGCACGCGCCGGACGACTCCGCGCACGCGCCGTCTACCTGAAGGCCGTCAAAAGTTGTCCGGCCTACCGAGACTTCGTCGGCGAGGAAGGCGAACGCGCGGGGCGCGGACGTTGGCGGATGTCGAGTCTGCCGGTCACTTCAAAGGACGACTACGTCAAGCGTTACGGAATCGACGCGCGTTGCTACGGCGGGCGCATCCCGTCGGGCGCGGTTCTCGACGAGTCGGCCGGCTCGACCGGCCCGCCCTGCAACTGGGTGCGCAGCGTCGATGACCGCGAATACCAGCGGCGCGTGACGCACTCCATCTTCAAGTACCGCTACGGGCTTGAGGGCGGCTTCGTGCTCAACTGCGTCGCGCTGGGGACGTGGGCGGTGGGCGTCGCGCTCTCGATGTCGGCCGCCGGTCTCACGCTGCTCAAGTCGGTCGGCCCCAACGCGCAGAAGTTGGAGGACACGCTCGTCGAATTCGGCAAGGGCTACCGCTACCTCCTCTTCGCTTACGCGCCGTTCGCCAAGCACTTCGTCAACCGCACGCGGCTCGAACTCGGCGGCTACGACCTGAGCCTCGTCGTCTTGGGCGAGCCGCTTTCCGAGCCACTGCGCGACTTCCTCCTCGGACACTTCAAGACGGTCATCTCCGCCTTCGGCGCGACCGACCTCGACCCGAGCATGGCGGGCGAGACGCGGCTGACGATTGCGCTGCGACGCATGTGCGCCGCCGACCCGCGTCTCTCGCTCGAACTCTTCGGGCGCGAGACGCCGCCGATGATTTTTCAATACGACCCTTTCGAGTACGTCGTCGAGACGACCGAAGAGGGCCAGCTGCTTTTCACGGTGGCGCGTCTGCGCTCGGCCGCGCCGAAGATTCGCTACAACCTGCACGACCTCGGCGGCACAATGACTTTCGCGGAGCTGGCCGAAAGACTCGCCGCGCGCGGCGTCGAGATTTCACGTCTCGCCGCGCAACACAGCGCGCTCCCCATCCTCTACGTCCACGGACGCGACGACTATTCGGTCTCCGTCTGCGGCGTCGATCTCAGGCCCACGCACGTCGAACAAATCATCTGCGCGCACCCGGAGATGGTTCGCGCGGTCAACTCGTTTTGTCTTATGAGCTATGAGGACGAGAGGGTCGACCAGCGCGTGAAGATTTGCCTTGAGCTGACCGACGAAAGAGACGCGCTGTTGCCGCCGCCCGTCGAGCTGCGCGGACTCTTTTTTGAAGCGTTGACGAGATTCAACCCCGACTTCCGCACGACCTTGGAGTTTGCGAACGGGGCGGGCTTCGAGGTCGAGTGTTATGAATCGGGGACAGGCCCATTCGCCGAGAGCGGCCGCGCGAAGAATCTCTACATCCGGCGCGTCGCGAAGTCCGCGTCCGCCGACGAACGTCGAGAGTCGTAGCTCACGCCGTCCGCGACGCCTCTCATCCCGTCGCGCTCCGGCGTTCGACGCGCAGGCGCAAGTCCCCTACGGGGCGCATAATCAGGCCGGGGCGAAACTCGACGGGGTTGCCCGTCACGGGCGAGAAACGCCAACGCTGCGCGATGGTCGAGAGCAGCATCACGCCTTCGGCCAAAGCGAAGCCCTCGCCGATGCAGCGACGCTTGCCGCCGCCAAAAGGGAAGTAGGAGAACTCGGGGCGCGCGCGCCGCGCCTCTTCCGTCCAGCGTTCGGGGTCGAAGCGGAACGGGTCGGGGAAGTAGCGCGCGTCGTGGTGCATGACGTACTGACTCATCAACACCATCGCGCCGGCGGGCACGACGTACCCGGCGATTTCGACATCCTCCTTCGCCCGCCGCGAATTAATCCAGGAGGGCGGAAAGTTGCGGAGCGTCTCCGTCAGTAGCATGCCCGCGTAAGTGAGTCGCGGGATGTCGTCGGCCGTGGGGAGTCGCTCGGCCAACACTTCGTCGAGTTCCGCGTGGAGGCGCGTCTGCTCCTCCGGGTGCTTCGAGAGTTGGTGCAAGATGACGGTGAGCGTATTGGCGATGGTCTCGTAGCCGGCGAGAAAGAGCGTGACGACCTCGTCGCGAACCTGAGTGTCGTTCATCGGCGCGCCGCCCTCGCCCGACTCCACTTCGGCGCGCAGGAGCATCGAGAGCAGGTCGCCGCAATCCTCCTCGCCGTCGCGTCGTCGGTCGGCGATGATGCGGTAGACGATGGCGTTGAGTGTGTCGCGGGCGGTCGAATTGGGCGGGGCGCTGCGCCGCCACGGGCCGAGACTCCGGAGCAGCACGACGGGATTGAGGCCGGGCGGGCCGAAGACGTGGAAGCGGTTGAAAGCGCCCGTGATGCTCGCGGCCACGCGCGGGAACTCGTCGCCGACGTCCGCGCCGAAGAGCGCGTCGCAGACGATGTTCATCGTCAGACGCTTAATCTCTGTGTTGATATCGGGCGCGCCGCCGTCCTCCCAAAGCTCGCGCGCGCGTGCGGCGTGCGCGACCATCAGGTCGCAGTAGCGCGCGATGCGCTGGCGGTGGAACGCGGGCAGGATGAGACGGCGCTGGCGGTCGTGGTGCTCGCCCTCGCTCGTCAAAAGCCCTTCGCCGAGCAGAAACTTCGCGCGCCGCATCGCGTCGCCCTTGGTGAAAAGGTGCTGGCGCGTGACGAGCACGTCCTTGATTAAGTCTGGGTGGTTGATGAGGAAGACTTTTTGACCCCCGACCTGAAAGTGCGACACGTCGCCGTACTTCTCCGCCATCCTTCGCAGGAAGTTCGGCGGGTCGCGGCGTAGCGCGATTAGCTGTCGCCAAGGGAAAAGAGACCTCGGGCCGGGCGGGAGCTTGTGTCGAAGGTTGGTGCTCATCGGAAAGTCGGCCGCGCGCGCGTGTCGGCGCGGCTATTATTATCAACACTCCGAGTTTATTATCACAACTCACGTCAGAGGCGTAGCACGTAGGGAGGAGAGGCGCGCGGGATGCGGGTGCTCATCGCGGTCAACAGCATCGAGCTGAGGGGCGGAGGCGTGACGCACGTCCGCGAGCTCGCGACCGCGCTCGTCGCGCGCGGCCACACGCCCGTCGTCTACGGCGCGGGCGGCGGCAGTGTCGCGAGCGAGCTGCGATTGGCGACCGTCCCCGTCGTCTCAGACCTCGAACAGTTGGCCGCCGAGCCCGACATCATACACGGCCACAACCACCTGAAGACGATGGTCGCGCTCCTTCATTTCCCGCAGACGCCGGCCGTCTACACCTGTCACAGTTGGCTGCTCTGGCAAGACCTGCCGCCCGTCCACCCGCGCATCAGGTCTTACATTGCGGTTGACTACACTTGCTACGACCGCCTCGTCTGCGAGTGCGGCATCCCGGAAGAGCGCGTCAGCGTCGTGCTCAACGCGGTAGACCTTCGGAAGTTCAAGCCGCGCGGCCCGCTCCCGCCGCGACCTCGGAGGGCGCTCGTCTTCGGCAACAACGCGAGCGAAGAGACGTATCTCGGCGCGGTGCGCGAGGCGTGCGGGGGCGCGGGGCTATCGGTCGACGTGGTCGGCGCGGGAGCGGGCCGCGTGGCCGAACGTCCCGAAGAGTTGCTCGGCGGCTACGACCTCGTCTTCGCCAAGGCGCGTTGCGCGCTCGAAGCTCTCTCGGTCGGCGCGGCCGTCATCCTCTGCGACGTGGTCGGCGCGGGCCCGCTCGTGACGACCGGCGAACTCGAACGTCTACGCGCCTACAACTTCGGCGTCCGCACGCTCAGCAACCCCGTCCGCGCAGACCTCCTTGCGCGCGAGATAGAGCGTTACGACCCGCAGGACGCGGCCGAGGTGACGCGACGTGTGCGCGCCGCGGCCGGGCAGGACGAGGCCGTCGCGCGGACGATTGAGATTTACGAAGAGACAATCGCGCGCCACGCAGAGTCGGGCCGAGCAGACGAGTTGGAGGAGAGCCGCGCGGCTGCGCGCTACATCGCGCGGCTCGACGCCGAGATGGCAAGCCACGGCGCGGCCTCGATGCGGATGCGCGAGCGCGTCTTGAAAGTCCCTGTCGTCGGGCGTCTGGGCGTGCGTCTTGCGCGCGCGCTGTCGGGTCGAAAATAAAATCACAGTGAGGGGCGGCGGCGCGACGCGCCGGCGTCGGTCATAGCGTCTTGAAGATGAGTAAAAAACGGCTGCTCCTCGCCGCCGTCGCCTTCCACTTCTGTCTCTGCGTCCTCGTCCTCGCGGTCGGGCGTCTGGGCGCTTTGCGCGGCACGTTCAACGCCGACGGGGTCGCCGTCTCGTTCGCCTCTGACGGCGTGCTCTACCGACAAGAGGCCGCGCTGCTCGACCGTTGGATTACCAACAGAGGCTTCTCCCTCTGGCTCGAAGCGCCGTTCCAACTACACGTCAAAATCTACGCGCTGCTCTTCAAAGCGCTCGGCTGGCTGACGGGCCACACCATCTTGAGCATCGAGCCTTTCAACGCGCTCTGCTACGCGGCGACGCTATGGCTCGTCTACAGACTCGGCCGCGACGCCTTCGACGAACGCGCGGGCCTCTTCGCCGCCGCCATCGTCGCGCTCTGGCCCTCGTACCTTCTGCACACCACGCAGTTCTTAAAAGACCCTCCCATCATCGCGGCCGCGCTGGCCTTCGTCGCGCTCGTCTCGTGGCTGCTCAAGCGCGACATGACGCCGCGCGCCGCGCTCGCGGTGTGGGCGGCCGGGGCTGCGTTGGGCGCGCTCTTGTGGCACTTGCGGCGCGAGATGTTGCTGATAGCGATGGCCGCCTCGGCGCTCGGACTCGCGGCGCTCGTCGTGCGACAACTGAGGGCGCGCCGTTGGGCGACGTGGAACTCCGCGTGCGCCGCCGCGTTGCTCTTGACGACAATCAGCACGCCCTTCGTCATCCCCTACTACCGCACGCCCGCGTCACTGATTGCGCCGACACAGCGACAGTTCGCGCAACTCAAGGAGGTGCGCGCCGAAGGGGCGGAGGCCGAAGCCGCACGTCGCGGGCCGGCCGTGAAGCTCACCATCTATCAGTGGTTCGCGATATACCTCACGTCGCTCAGGCGCGAGTCGGCGAAGACGGCCGACTCGGGCATCGACGTCGGAGTTAAATTCTTTTCACTGGGTGATGTCTTTCGATATTTGCCGCGCGCGGCGGTGGTCGGACTCTTCGCGCCATTCCCTTCGATGTGGCTCTCGGGCGGCGGACAGGTTGGGCGCGCGGGCCGTCTGTTGAGCGGGGCCGAGACGCTTATGGCTTACGTGCTCATGCTCTCTGCGCTCGTCGGGCTGTGGGGGTGGCGACGAAACCCGCACGTCTACCTCATGCTCGGCGTGGCCGTGTTCGGGGCGACGCTCCTCGCCGTCGTCATCGGCAACGTCGGCACGCTCTACCGCATGCGTTACCCGTTCTGGATGCTACTCGTCGTCCTCGGGGCGGGCGGCCTCGTGCGCGTCGCCGAACGCTATCGCACGCGCGTCTCCGAATGATAAGTGTGACGGCCATCACCTCCGGGCGCGACGTGCCTTCGAGCCGTCACCGCGTCCGACAGTTCGTCGAGCCTCTGCGGCGACACGGCGTCGCGGTCACGGAACACTACGCGCGCCCGAACAAGTATCTGACGAAGCGCGTCTGGCCGCTCGGACTCGCCGCGCGCGTCCCGGCGCTTCTGGCCGCGAGGTCTTCGGACATCACGTGGCTTGAGCGCGAGATGATTCCGGGCCGCGCGACCGTCGAGCGATTCGCGGGGCGGCGGCGCGTCCTCGACGTTGACGACGCCATCTGGCTCGCGAACGACTCCGACTTCTCCGAGCGTCTGGCCTCCGCGTGCGACGGCGTCATCGCGGGCAACGACGCCATCGCCGCTCACTACCGCCCGCACGCGCGCCGCGTGTGGGTCGTCCCGACCTCGGTGGACACAACGCGATGGCGGCCGTCGTCAAACACCGGCGAGAGCGAAGCGCGTCGTCGCGGCAAGTGGACTGTCGGTTGGATAGGCACGTCCTCGAATCTTCCTTACCTATACGCGCAGGAGGATGCGCTCGCAGAGTTTCTTGAGAGTCACGCTGACTCGGAACTGCTCGTCGTCTGCGACCGCCGCCCGCGTTTCGAGCGGCTCGCGCGCAGGTCGTACAGGTTCGCGCGTTGGAGTGCCGAAGCGGAGGTCGAGCTAGTGCGCGAGATGAACGTCGGGCTGATGCCTCTGGCCGACACTGAGTGGGCGCGCGGCAAGTGCGCGTTGAAGATGCTTCAGTACATGGCCGTCGGAATTCCCGTCGTCGCCAGCCCCGTGGGCGCTAACCTGCAAGTCTTCGCGCAAGGGCGTGTGGGGCTCCCCGCCGCGTCTCCGGAGGAGTGGTTTCACGCGCTCCGACTCCTCCATTCGGACGCGGGGATGTGCGCGAGGATGGGGGCGGAGGGGCGCGCGCTGGTCGAGGAAAAGTACTCGGTCGAGCGCAACGCGCGCGCTCTGGCCGACGTCTTTCGCGAGGTTTTGGACGCTTAGAGAGGGGCGGAAAGTGTCGTGTTGGGGTAGTTTTAGGTTGACTTTTGAGAGCGGCACTGTATCTTAACTCACGGTTTTCTTATTCCGCCTAACTGAACATACCGAGCGGTGAAGTCACGCGTTAAAATAGCCCCGCCGCGTCTTTACAGCGAGGGTGCGCCTGCACAACCCGTCGGCCGCCGGAGACCTCAACTCTCGCAACGGCGGCTCCGCGTCCTGCACGTCATCAACGACCTTTCGGTCGGCGGCGCGGAGATGATGCTCTACAAGCTTCTCTCGGACAGGGACGCGGAGCGTTTCGTCCCGGCGGTCGCCTCGCTCCGCAGTCGCGGACTGTTGCGCGAGCGCGTCGACGCGCTCGACGTCGGCGTCCACAGCGTCGGCATCAACTCGCACCTGCACACGCCCGCCGCCGCCTTCAAGCTCGCGGGCATCGTGCGACGGCTCGACCCGGACGTGATTCACGGGTGGATGTATCACGGCAACCTCGCCGCGCAGTTCGCCGCCGCCTGCGCCCCGCGTTCCGTGCCCGTCCTCTGGAGCATCCGACAGTCCATCTACTCGCTCGAACACGAGAAGACTTCGACGATGCTCGCCATCCGACTCGGCGCGCGCCTGTCTTCGCGGCCCGACGCCATCGTCTACAACTCGCGCGTCAGCGCCGCACAGCACGGGGCCATCGGCTACCTCGCCGAGAAGGGGCGCGTCATCCCGAACGGCTTCGACACGTCGAGCTTCGCGCCTTCTGATGAGGCGCGGCGCGGCGTGCGCGCCGAACTCGGACTCGACGAGGACGCGCTGCTCGTCGGCATGGTCGGACGTTTCCACCCGGCCAAAGACCACGAAACTTTTCTGCGCGCCGCGTCGCTCGTCAACCAGACGGAGCGTGAGGTGCGCTTCGTTTTGTGCGGGCGCGGCGTCGAATGGGAGAACCAACAACTGCGGGGCTTGGCGGCGCGTTTGGGCGTCGCCGAGCGGACGCACCTGCTCGGCGAGCGTCACGACATGCAGAGACTCACCGCCTCGTTCGACTTAGTCGTCTCCTCGTCGTTCGAGGAGGGCTTCCCGAACGTCGTCGGCGAGGCGATGTCGTGCGGCGTGCCGTGCGTGGTGACGGACGTGAGCGACCTGCCGTGGGTCGTCGGCGACACCGGGCTGGTCGTCCCGCCGAAAGACCCGGATGCGCTGGCGCGCGCGATGCGGACGATGATCGAGATGAGTCCCGAAGGGCGCAGGCAGATGGGCGAGTCGGCCCGGCGCAGGGTCGTCAATAAGTTCCAGCTCAAGAAGATTAAAGAGCTTTACGAAGACCTCTACGCCGAGCTGGCCGCGAAGCGTGAGAACGGCACGCGCGGCGCGCGCGGCGTGCGCAAGTTGTTCGAGGCGAAGTCTGCGACGGCGGCACGCGCGCGAGCCGAGTCAGACCGGAACGAAGACACACCGTAAGAGTCGCGGAGCGGGGCGTGAGCCTTTCGCCCCGCCGAAAAAAACAGGACAAGCACGGGAGGGTATCGCTCGGCTTTACGAAGCGAAGTCGCCGGGCCTTTTACCGCACGATGAAGGAACACACTTCAACACACACGCCCACACGCGCCGACGCGGCCGGGCGGGCGCGCGCGCGCGACTTTGAGGGAAGGGCCGCGCTCGTCATCGCGCACCCCGGCCACGAGCTTTGCGTCCACGGCTGGCTCGGGCGCGCGCGCCCCGAAGTCTTCGTCCTGACGGACGGCTCGGGCAGGCAGGGCGTCCCGCGTCTCGCTTCGACGATGAGGAACTTGTCGGAGGCGGGCGCGCGTCCCGGCCCGCTCTTCGGACGTTACAGGGACAGAGACATCTATCAAGCCCTGCTCTCGACGGACGTCGATTTCTTCACGTCGCTCGCGCTGGAGTTGGCCGAGGGGTTGGCGCGCGGCCGTTTCGCCTACGTCGTCGGCGACGCCATCGAAGGCTACAACCCGACGCACGACATCTGCCGCGCCGTCACGAACGCCGCCGTCGAGATTGCGAACCGGCGCGCGTCCGCGCCGCCGATTCAGAATTTCGACTTTCCCATCATCGACCCGCCCGAGGGCGAAGACGCGCGCGGACACATCCGCCTCCGCCTCGACGAAGCCGCGTACAGAAGAAAAATCGAAGTCATGAGGTCGTGCCCCGAACTCTCGGACGAGGTGAGCGCGGGGCTTGACGGCGCTTCGCTGAAAGTCCTTGAGATGTTCGGCGACTTGTCCGAAGAGGTCGGCGAGCTTGTCAAACGTCGGGGCGGCGGCGACTCGTTCCGCGTCGAGACGCTCAGGCCCGCCGTCGAGACTTCGGCGTGCGAGCAGTTTTTTGAGAGGCCGCCCTTCTACGAGAGGTACGGCGAAAAGCTCGTCGCCTACGGCTTCTATCGCCACGTCATACGCTACCGCGAGCACTTCGCGCCCGTCGCCGAAAGCTTGCGCGCCTTCGCGTCGCATGCTTCCTTAACGGAAGTCGTGACGGACGCGGAGGCCGACCCTCAGAGTGAGTGGCGGGCCGAAGGTCGCGAGCGGCGTGCGCCCGACCTCGTAGCGTGTCTTGAGCAGATTTTCGGCGGCGGCGAACAGCTCGAATGCGCAGGCGAGTCGTCTTGAGGCGAGCGCGTCCATCGCAAAGTCTCACCCGCGAAGTTTGTTCACTACTCCCATCAGACGCTCGACGCGCGGTGCTTCGACCGCGCCCGTCCAGTGGCCTTCGGTCTTGAAGTAAGAACCGATGATGAAGCCGTCGGCCTCGGCGTAGAAGCCCGCGAGGTTTCGCTCGTCCACGCCCGAGCCTAGAACGACGGGCAGTCGACAACTCGCCTTCACCTCGCGCACGTCTTCGATGAGAGGCGCGCTGCCCGTCGCCACGCCGGAAACTATGACCGCGTCGGCGCGCATGAACTCGACCGCCTCGGCCGTCGCCCCGATGCCGACGTCGGCCGTCACCGCGTGCGCGGAGTGCTTCTTCTTCACGTCGGCCCACACGCCGACGCGCTCGGCCCCGATGTTTCGGCGGTAACGCAGAAGCTCTGCGGCCGACGATTCAATCCAGCCCTCGTCGGCGACGTGCGCGAACGCATAGCCCTCGACCCTGACGAAGTCGAGGCCCGCCGCGTGTGCGACGGCGAGCGCGGCCATGTTCGCCCCGGCGAGAATCTGCACGCCCAAGGGCCGCCGGAACTCCGCTCTGACCGCGCGCGCCACGACCGTCATCGACGCGACAATCTCCGGGCCGACCGAGCCGCGCAAGTAAGGCACGTCGTGCATATTTTCGATGACGAGGCCGTCGACGCCCGCCGCGTCGTAGATGCGCGCCTCGCCGGCCGCCGACTCCGCAATCTCTTCGACTCCGAATTTGCTCGCGGGCGTGCCGGGCAACGCGCCGACGTGTATGACGCCGACGACGGGCTTCGTGTCGGGAAACAGTTTGGCGAACATGCGTCTCAGATAAACTCGACGGGGGGCGTGTGTCAACCGTGGAATCGTCGCGGCGTGTTAAGATTGCGCGCGATGAGAAGGACTGTTGGCGAGAGCGCGTCGCAGTATTTCGGCTCGATGGCCGAGTCTTACGACTCGCTCATCCGGCGCGGCGTGCCGCGCTACGACGAGATGCTTGAGAGGCTCGTCGATTACCTCCCGCGCGCCGCAAACACGGTGCTCGAACTCGGCTGTGGAACAGGCAACCTCTCACTCGCGCTGGCCGCGCGCTACCCTTCGGCGCGCATCACCTTCGTCGACGCCTCGCCCGAAATGATTGAAGTGACGCGCGCGCGTCTCAATGCCGCCCGACGCGGCGAGGACGCGCGTTTTCGTTTCGCGTGCGAGCGTTTCGAGTCGTTCGAGGCGGGCGCGGGCGAGTTCGACCTCGTCGCGTCGAGCATCAGTCTCCATCACGTCGTCGATAAGGGAAGCCTCTACGCGCGCGTGCGCTCGCTCGTCGCGGACGCGGGCACGTTCCGCTTCTCGGATCAGCTTCGCGGCGAGACCGAAGAGATACATGCGCTCAACTGGGAGCGTTGGCTCGACTTCTGCCGAGGCGAGGGCAACTGCGACGAGGAAGAGGTCGCGGGGCTGCTCGCGCACGCCGCCGCGCACGACCACTACACGCCTCTCTCCGAACAGTTTCAACTCCTTCGCGCCGCAGGCTTCCGACGCCTCGACTGCGTCTGGCGCAACTGGATTTGGGGCATCATCATCGCGGACGTTTAGCTGCCGGCAACAGGCGGTCGGGTTACGGTCGAACGTCGCGGAGAATTAAAGATGAATCCCACGCAAAGAAAGCGACAGGCGAAGATACTCAGAGTCGCGAGAAAAGTTCACCGCACGACCGGCGCAATCCTCTTCCTCTTCTTCTTCATCGTCTCCTCGACGGGCCTCTTGCTCGGCTGGAAGAAACATAGCGGCGGCGTGCTCCTGCCGGAATCATACGAGGGCAAGTCGGCCAAACAGCAGGACTGGATGCCGGTTCATCTCCTACACGAGAGGGCCGTCAAAGTGGTGCGGGAACAAATCTCGCCCGACCTCTCGCTCGAACTCGACCGCATCGACATTCGTCCGGACAAGGGGATGGTTAAATTCGTCTTCGTGGAAGGATACTGGGGCGTCCAGCTTGACTGTACGACCGGGGAGCTTTTGCACATCGAGAGGCGACGCGCCGACTTAATCGAGAACATACACGACGGCTCCGTCCTCGATTACCTCTTCGGGACGAGCGACGGGCAAATCAAACTCGTATACACCTCCGTCATGGGGACGGCGCTCCTGACCTTCACGCTCACGGGCTTCTGGCTCTGGTACGGCCCGCGTCGCTTCCGCGCGCACAGTAAATTTCACCGTTACGACCTCTAGACTTTTAGCTCGACATCTCAGGCGGGCGATTCGTGTAGCGACTCAGACGAGGTGCTCAAGGCGGCGGCGTGCTTTGACGATGAGGCGTTCGATGCGTTGTGATTCGACGGCGAGGGCGTCGCGGCCCGCGCGGGCCTCTTCTTCTACCTTGCGCATCAGTTGAAAGAGTGAATCCTGCCGCGTGCGCTTCAGACCGAACTCGACTGTGAGCAGTTCTTCGCGCAGGTGTGAGAGGCGGCCCGTGAGGTCTTCGCGGTCTTCGCGCGCGACGGCGCAGTGAGAGCGGAGGGCTTCGTCGCCGAGAAGCGCTTCGAGACTCTCGGCGTCGCCTTCGTTGTAGGCGCGGCTGGCCTCGGCCATGATGGAGTGGCGGCGGCGCGCCTCGTCTTCGTCGGCCGCGCGGTCGGGGTGGAAGACCTGCGCGACCGACCAGAAGAGCTTTCGCATCGACGACTTGAACGTCTGCCGCGTCCGCGCGCGCCCCGCCGACTCTTCGGCCTCTTCCTCTTCCGCCGACTCGCAGTCTTCTTCCTCAACTCCTAACAGACGCGACTCCGCGCGTCGTATCTCGCGCTCGACTTCGGCAAGCTCGGCGAGTCGGCTTCCGACCGTCCGCGCGTAACGCGACTTGAACTCGCGCAACTCGTCCTGCAAGGCCGTCAGCTCGCGGCCGCGCTCTTCGAGTTCGTCTTCGAGCCGCGCGACCTCGGCCGCAAGCTCCGCGCGGTCGCTCTTCGACGCCGTCGTGTTTATGGTCAGTCCGTGCATCTCTTAAAAAATCGAGAGGCCAGTTTAACAGGGTCGAGGCCCGGAGCGTGAAGCGCGGGGGCGAACGAGGCTATAATTCGCCGAAGCTCACACGGGACGCGAGAGAGGGAGGGTTCGATGGCTGAAGAAGTGCAAGCGAAGAGTGTTGAAGCGGAAGCTAAGAGTGAAGAAGCTGAAGCGCGGGACTTGGACGAAATCTTGGAGCGCATCATACGGCTCGGTTTCGACGGCGACTCGCATCGTTACGAGGAGTTCTGCCAAGTGATGCGCGAGGGGCTGCCGCCGGGGACGGGCGTCGCTTTGCGCGGGAGCGTCGTGACGAACGAGCGTTGGGCCGACGGCGAGCCGTTCGACGCCGACGGGTACGGCACGAGCGACTTAGACGTGACGCTCGTCGGCGGCGAGGTGATGGAGTGTTGGAACTCCGACGGCTACTACATTCCGGGCCTGCACACCAAGCCGCTCGGCGACAAAGACCCGGCCATCGCTCCGAACCTCAACACCCTGCGCGAGCGTTTGCAACGTCTCGCCGGTCGGCCCGTCAACTTTCAGGCCACGTCGAACATCGTCTTGTTCGCGCGGGACGTGCTGATGAACCAGCCATACCACATGATAATTGAACCCGGCGAGCCGTCGTGACCTTCAAGCTCCTCAGCTACAACATACGCTTCGGCGGGCGCGGGCGCGAAGAGCAAATCGCTTCGGTGATACGCGAGCTTGAGCCCGACCTCGTCGTCTTTCAAGAGGCGATTCACCCTTACGTCATCGAGCGCGTGGCCGCATCGACGGGGATGGCGAGTTGGGCGGCGCGCGCGCGACACTCCATCGGCTACGCGAGCCGCGCGCCGGTCGAGCATTTCCAGTGGCACTACCCGGAGGGCGCGCGCCACTCGTTTCTCGAAATCGTTCTGGCCGACGGCGTCTCGCGCGTCTTCGGCCTGCACCTGAGCGCGCGTTTCTCGAAGTGGAGCGAGCGGCAGCGTGCGCGCGAGATACGCGCGCTCTTGCACGGCATCAAGAAGTATCGCGAGGGCTTTCACGTCCTCGTCGGCGACTTCAACACGCTCGCGCCGGGCGAGGTCTTGAACACGCGGCAGATGCCCGCTTGGATTCGCGCGCTCGTCTGGATGAGCGGCCGCGACATTCAGCGCGAGACGATTCAAATCATGCTCGACGCGGGCTACCGGGACGGCTACCGCCTGCTTCACCCTGACGTTAAAGGCTACACCTTCCCGACTTGGTCGCCGCACGTCCGGCTCGACTACGTCTTCATCCCCGCGCAACACTCCGAACGGCTCAAGCTCTGCGAAGTCGTCAACTTGCCGAAGCACGCCGCCGCCGCGTCCGACCACTTCCCGCTCGTCGCCCAGCTCGAAATCTGAGAACCGATGCGCGGGAGATGTGAGGCTGCCGGACGTGAAGAGATTCGATGCAATTCGCTGATGTCTAAGTTACAATGCGCGACGCCCGCGCGTTAACAGTTCGCACGTCCGACCCAGACCGAAAACCGCATGAGAAGACGCCCAACCCTTCTGGCGAAAATCTGTTTCGCCGCAGTCGCCGTTGCCACCGCATTTCTGCCTTCCTGCACGCAAGCTAACAAAGAGGCCGCGCGCCGTTTGAGCCTCGCCGTCAACTCCGGAGTCGAGGGCGACGCGCTCAAACAGGCGGCGCGCGACTACGAGGCGCAGACCGGCGTGCGCGTCGAGATAGCCGAGTTCCCTTACGCCAACCTCTTCGAGAAGGAGCTGGTTGACCTCGGCGCGCGCACGGGCGCGTATGACCTCATCATGCTCGACGACCCTTGGTTTCCGCGTTTCGCGACCGAAGGATTTTTGACCGACCTCACGCCGCTCTTCGAGAAGCGCGGGCTCAAAGGGGCGGACGAGGATTTCGTCGCCACGTCGCTCGCGCTCTGCCGACACCCGTACGAGACGGGCGCGCTCTACGCCTTGCCTTACGTCGGCAACTCGCAGCTCTTCTTCTACCGCAGAGACCTCTTCGACAAGCACTCGCTCCGCGAGCCCGCGACGTGGGACGACGTGCTCGCGTCGGCACGCACGATACAGGAGCGCGAGGCGACGGGCGCGCCGGGCGGCGGTCGGGTCTACGGCTACGTCATGCGCGCCGTGCAGGGTAATGGCGTCGTCGCCGACTTCATGCCCATCTTCCGGGCCTTCGGCGCGGAGATGTTCGACGACGCGGGACGCCCGACCGTCAACTCGGCCGAGGGCGTCGCCGCGCTTCGCTTCATGTTGGAGCTTGGCAAGTATTCGCCGCCCGGCTACGTGAGCTTTAACGCCGACGAAGTCTCGGCGCACCTTCTGCAAGGGACGGCGGCGATGTCGATTAACTGGCCCGCTTGGATAAGCGCGTTCGGCGACGAGTCAAAGTCGCGCGTCGTCGGCAAAATCGGCATCACCACTTTGCCCGGCGCGCGCCGCGAGGGACGCGCAGAGATAGGTAACTGGCTCATCAGTATCCCGCGCGACTCGACGAACGCCGAGGCCGCCTTCGACTTTCTTCTCTGGGCGACTTCGTCAGAGCAGTTGAAACGTTCGGCCTTGCGCGGCAACCCGCCGACGCGCAAGTCAGTCTTCGCCGACGCGGAGCTCATCGCGAAGTTCCCTTCATACCCGGCGCAGCTGCGCTCGCTCGAATCGTCGCGCCCGCGCCCGCGCACGCCGCTCTGGAACGAAATCGAAAACGCCTTCGGCATCTACCTCTCGAAGGCCAACGCGGGCGAACTCACGCCCGAAGACGCGATGAATCAGGCCAACGCGAAGATTGCGGAGATAGTCGCGCGCGGGCGTTGAGCCGCCGTGATGGAAAACTGAGCGACGGGAAAATATCTGAGCGACGCGAAAAGAAAACTGTTTGACCTGCGAGGCGAGCGCGCGTTGCCGTATCTTTTAATCGCGCCGACGGTCGCCGTCCTCGCCGCGCTGTCTGTCTACCCGCTCGTCTACATGGTGCGCGTCAGCTTGCAGAGGGGCGCGGGTGCGGGCGCGCGTTGGACGCTCGAAAACTTCACGCGGCTCGCGACGGACGAATTCTTCCATGACGCACTCCGGCACACGCTCCTGTACGCGACGGCCGCGCTGACGCTCGAATTCCTGCTCGGCCTCGCACTCGCCCTGCTCCTCAACCGCGAGATGCGCGGGCGCGGAATCTTTCGCGCGGCGTTGCTTGTCCCCTTGATGCTTCCGCCCGTCGTCGTCGGCGTCGTCTGGCGTCTGATGCTCAACCCGAACTTCGGCGCGATTAACGGCACGCTCCGAGGCTTCGGCCTCGACACGGAACAACTGACTTGGACGGCCTCGCCGCGACTCGCGCTCATGTCCGTCATCGCGGTCGACGTGTGGCAGTGGACGCCCTTCATGTTTCTCGTCCTGCTCGCGGGACTTCAGGCCATCCCGCAAGAGCCTTACGAGGCGGCGCGCGTCGACGGCGCGTCGCGCTGGCAGACGTTCCGCCACGTCACGCTTCCGCTCCTGCGCCCCGCCATCCTCGTCGCGCTCCTACTCCGGACGATGGACTTGCTGCGCGTCTTCGACCAGATTTTCATCCTCACTGAGGGGGGCCCCGGTTTCGCCACCGAGACCGTGAGTCTCTACATCTACCGGACGGCGTTCCGCTTCGGCGACTTCGGCTACGCGGCGGCGATGTCGTTCGTGTTGCTCGTTCTGACGAACGCCGTGAGCCTCGTCTACATACGCCTTTTGCAAAGACGGGAGGCGGCGTGAAGGGGGCGGGACGAAAAGTCGCGGCTTACCTGTTGGCGTCGGCGGCCGTGCTCGCCGCGCTCGTGCCCGTCTACTGGATGCTGACCATCTCGCTCAAGTCGGAGGCCGAGCAGTTCGCCGTCCCGCCGCGCTGGCTCGCTTTTCAGCCGACGCTCGCACACTACGCCGAAGCTTTTTTCACGCGCTCCTTCGCACGCTATCTCGCGACGAGCGCGCTCGCGGCCCTTCTCTCGACCGCGCTCGCCGTCACGCTCGGCACGCTCGCCGCCTACGCGCTCGCGCGTCTCAACTTACCCGCCCGCACGGGCGCGCGACTCGCGATGTGGATACTCTCGACACGGATGCTGCCGCCCATCGTCACGGCCGTCCCCGTCTTTCTGCTCATGCGCGACGTGCGTTTGCTGAACACCGTGACGGGCCTCGTCGTCGTCTACACGGCGCTTAACTTGCCGTTCGTCGTCTGGATGATGCGCGGGTTCTTCCGCGAGATTCCGCGCGAGCTTGAAGAGTCGGCGCGCATCGACGGCGACACTCGCATGGGCGCACTCCGACGAGTCGTCTTGCCGCTCGCCGCGCCGGGGCTGGCGGCGACGGCCGTCTTCTGTCTCATCATCGCGTGGAACGAATTCCTCTTCGCCTTGGTGCTCACGCAGACAGATGCCTCGATGACGCTTCCCGTCGGCATCGCGGGGCGCGTCACGCAGTATGAAATCCGCTGGGGCGTGATGAGCGCGGCGGGCGTTGTCGCGATGACGCCGATACTACTGTTCGCGCTCGCCGTCCAACGCTACCTCGTCCGCGGCCTCTCGCTCGGCGCGGTCAAAGGCTGAACCCGGAAGAACGTTTTGAATCTCAGATTTGAAATCTGACATTTCAAATCTGAGATTTTCAAATTCTTAACAGGGCGTGAATATAAAGTTCGTCAACGTGACAAAAACATACGGCGCGACAGTCGCCGTTGACAGCCTCTCGCTCGAAATCGACGACGGCGAGTTCGTCGTGCTGCTCGGCCCGTCGGGGTGCGGGAAGACGACGACGCTAAGGATGCTCGCCGGACTCGAAGACGTAACCTCGGGCGACATCCTCATCGGCGCGGAGCGCGTCAACGACACGCCCGCGCAGCGTCGCGACGTGGCGATGGTCTTTCAGAACTACGCGCTCTACCCGCACAT
>DASUNL010000138.1:0-8699 GCA_036277175.1 Pyrinomonadaceae bacterium
TCAAAGTCAGTACCGCCCGCTCGCGGCAGGCGGTACTGACAAAACAAGGCCCGGCGCTTTCGGTCAGTCTCAAGTGACTTCCCAAACGCGCCGGGCCTTCTGGTCTTAATTTCGTTGTTACGTCTTACGCGGTGGCCGCGCCCGCGCGCTTGCGGAGCATCTGCGCGAGCGACTCTTTGCCGGCCACGCCGACGACGCGCTCTTCCTCCGTGCCGTTGCGGAAGAGGATGAGGGTCGGGATGCCTTTGATGCCGTAGCGTTGCGAGGTCGAGGGGTTGTCGTCAACGTTGAGTTTGACGATGCGCACCGCGCCGTCGAACTCCTTCGCCAGAGCTTCGAGCGTCGGCGCGAGCATCCGGCACGGGCCGCACCAAGGGGCCCAGAAGTCCACCAGCACGGGGGCGTCCGCGCCGAGCACGTCCGACTCGAAATTGTTATCCGTCACTTCCAAAACATGTTCGCTCAAGTTATTAATTCTCCTTCCGCCCCGGCGGCAAAAAGTCCTTACACGTCGCACGTCCTTTAGGGCTGGACGCCATTATGCGCGCCCCGCGCGGGCGCGTCAGTAATCTTCATTACACTGAATCGGGGCGTCCGTCGGGCGACACTCCGGCGGGCGGCGGGAAACGCCCGACTCGTGTAAAATGAAGCCCGCGAGCAGCCGAAAACTTTTATGACCCATGCCGAGCAAGAACGCCCCGACCTGTTCCGCGACCTGAGCGCCGAGGAGCTGGACGAGATCGGCCGCTTCACGCACACGCGCCGCTTCCAGAAAGGCTCCGTCCTCTACACGCCGGGCGAGACGGGCGAGGCGCTCTTTCTCTTGAAGGAAGGCTCGGTGCAGATTTACCGGCTCTCGCCCGAGGGGCGCAAGCTCGTCATCGCGCACCTTCTGCCCTACTCCTTCTTCGGCGAGATGAGCTGCATCGGTCAAGGGATGTACGACGCCTATGCCGAGACGACCGAGGACGCGCTCGTCATCACGATGAACTGCTCGCATCTGGAACGTCTGCTCGCCACCAAGCCGCAGGTCGCGCGCCGCATTCTCGAATCCTTCGGCAAGCGCATCCTCGAAGCCGAACGCCAGCTCGAAGACTTCGCCTTCAAGAGTCTCGTCCCGCGCGTCGCGGCGCTTATCCTGCGCGAGTCAACGGACGGCGAGGTGCGCGGGCTTTCGCATCAGGACATCGCCGAGCGTCTCGGCGTCTACCGCGAGACGGCGACCAACGCCTTGAACGAGCTGAAGTCGGCCGGCCTCATCTCGACGGGACGCAAGCAAATCTCCATCCTTGACCGCCCGCGCCTCGAACAAATCTCGGGCGGCTGAAACTCAAACGACTTTGTACTCGGAGTCAACGTCCTCGTCCGAGTAGGCGACGCGGTAGTTGTCGGACTGCTTCTGCTTGGTGATGAGGAGGTCGTCTTTCGTCTTCAACAGGTCGGCGCGCGAGTAGACCGACAGCTCGAAGTTGTAGCCGTGCGTGATGGCGTCCTTCGGGCACGCCTCGACGCAGTAGCCGCAGAAGATGCAGCGCCCGTAGTCGATGTTGTAGACCGAGGCGTAACGCTCGTCGACGCCGATGCGCTCCTCTGGCGGGCGCGGGTCGTCGGCCGCGACGATGTAGATGCAGTCCGAAGGGCAAGCCGCCGCGCACAGGTAACAGGCGACGCACTTCTCGCGCCCCAGCTCATCGACGTGCAGGAGGTGCTGTCCCCGAAAGCGCGGCTGCAAAGTCACCGGCTCGTCCGGGTACTGCACCGTCCACTTCTCGCGCGGGATGTAGGCGAAGGTCGTGCTCATCCCCTTGATGATCGCCTTCGTCGACTCGACGATGTCGCTGATGATGGACATGAGAACCTCACAGAAGCTTTCAGCAGTCAGCGTTCAGCAGTCAGCTAAAACAAAAAGCTGAAAGCTGAGTGCTGAGTGCTGACCGCTATTCCACAAATTCCAGACGGCTGAAGAAGTAGGCCAGCTCGATTTGCGCGTTCTCCTCGGAGTCGGAGCCGTGGACGGCGTTCTGGCCGATTGACTCGGCGAACTCCTTGCGCAGAGTCCCCGCGTCGGCCTTCGCCGGGTCGGTCGCGCCCATCAGATCGCGCCAAGCCTTGACCGCGCCCTCTTTCTCCAAAGCCAAAACGACACACGGCCCGCTCGACATGAACTCCGTCAACTCTCCGAAGAACGGACGCTCGCGGTGTACGTCGTAGAACCCTTCGGCCTCGCGCCGCGTCAAGTGAATCAACTTCATCGCGCGCACTTTAAATCCCGCGTCGATGACGCGCTGCAAGATGGCCCCCGTCTTCCCTCCGCGCACCGCGTCGGGCTTGATGATTCCGAAAGTGAGATTACCGA
This sequence comes from Pyrinomonadaceae bacterium, assembly GCA_036277175.1. Taxonomy (GTDB): domain Bacteria; phylum Acidobacteriota; class Blastocatellia; order Pyrinomonadales; family Pyrinomonadaceae; genus DASQDT01. Next base: position 2,357 of record DASUNL010000138.1, read on the forward strand.
CTTGTTCAGACATTCAGTCCTCTGGGTTGATTGATTTAAGAAAACGGATTCACGTCTACGCCGAGGCGCGCGAGCCGAGGGCGTCTTGCATGGCTTGGCCGATGTCGGCGGGCGAGTGGACGACGCGGATGCCGGCCTCCTCAAGAGCTTTCATCTTCTCGGCGGCCGTGCCCTTGCCCCCGGCGATTATCGCGCCCGCGTGGCCCATGCGTCTCCCGGGCGGCGCGGTCTGTCCTGCTATGAAGGCGACGATGGGCTTCGTCACGTTCTCCTTCGCAAACGCCGCCGCTTCTTCTTCGGCCGTCCCGCCGATTTCGCCAATCATCACGATGCCCTCGGTCTCCGGGTCGTCCTCGAAGAGCGCGAGGGCGTTGAGGTGCGTCGTCCCGACGATGGGGTCGCCGCCGATGCCGATGGCCGTCGATTGACCGAGGCCCAGCGCCGTCAACTGCCCGACCGCCTCGTAGGTGAGCGTGCCCGAGCGCGAGACGACGCCGATGCGTCCCTCGCGGTGGATGTGGCCGGGCATGATGCCCACTTTGCACTTGCCGGGCGAGATGACGCCGGGGCAGTTCGGCCCGACGAGGCGCGTCTGTTTGTCTTCGAGAAACTTCTTGACGCGCACCATGTCCATCGCCGGGATGCCCTCGGTGATGCAGACGACGAGCGGGAGGCCCGCGTCGGCCGCCTCCATGATGGCGTCGGCGGCAAACGGCGGCGGCACGTAGATGACCGAGGCGTTCGCGCCCGCTTCGCGCGCGGCCTCCGCGACGGTGTTAAAGACGGGGATGCCCTCGTGCGTCGTTCCACCCTTGCCGGGCGTGACGCCGCCGACGACGTTCGTCCCGTACTCAACCATCTGCTTCGTGTGGAACGTGCCCTCTTTGCCCGTGATGCCCTGCACGACGAGCCGCGTGTTTTTATCGACGAGAACGCTCAACGCTCTTCTCCTTACTAAAGACAGTGACGAGTGACGAGTGACGAGTCAGACGAGTTAAAGGACAAGCTGCTTGCTCGTCACATATCACTCGTCACTTGTCACTGATTTTTATGGCTCGGCAGTATAGCACAGGCCGCGCGGCGCGCTCTAACCGGGGGTGTGGTGAAGGGCGGCGCACTTTGTTACTCTCTGGCCGCACTTTTCGGCACGCCTCGCCGGACTTATTGATAACTCTTGAGGAGCTAACGATGACGAGAGCCTTTCTTCTTCTCCTTCTGTTGACGGCCGCGACGGCGACGGCGCGCGCGCAGGCGAGCGGGGGCGTCGCCTACGCGCAGGCGGGCGGCCAAGGGCGAGCCGAAGCTGCCGAGCGCAGCAAGCGCGCGCTCGCGCAGGTCGAGTTGCCGCCGTCGCCCACTTCGATGTTCGTCGAGGCGAGCGTGCTGATGAACGTCCGCGCGGACGAGCACGTCGCCGTCTTCGGCGTCGCGCAGGAGTGCGTCACGGTCGAGGAGTGCCAGCGCAAGATGGACACGACCGTCGCGGAGTTCGTCGCCGCGCTCAAGGGTCTGGGCGTCGGCGCGAACGACACGTTCGTCGATTACGTCGCGCAGAATAAAATCTACGGCTTCGAGCTGGCGGGCAACGTCGCCAAGGAGAAGCTCGTCGGCTTCGAGCTGAAGAAGAACGTCTCCGTCCACTACCGCGACGAGGCTCTGCTCGACCGGCTCGTCGTCGCCGCGTCGCGCTCGAAAATCTTCGACCTCATCAAGGTCGACTACATCGTGCGCGACACGGCGGCCGTGCAGAACCGTCTGATGGAGGAGGCGGCGCGCGTCGTCGAGCAGAAGACGGCGCGTTACTCGCGGCTGCTGGGCGTTAAATTCGTGCCGCCCGCGCAGGTCTACGCCGAGCGGCCGAGCATCTACTACCCGACCGAGATGTACGACTCTTACGTGGCGTTCGAGTCGGAGGACGTGAGCACGCCCTACGACCGCGACCGCTACGTCGTCCAGCGCGCGCGCAAGAGCCGCACCTTCTTCTTCAACGCGCTCACGGCCGACGGCTTCGACGCGGTCGTCAACCCCGTCGTCACCAAGCCGGTCGTCCAGTTCACGCTCTACCTCAAAATCAAATACGAGATCGAGCAGCCGAAGAAGTAGGCGGTGCTGACCCGCGCGCCCGGCGTCGTCAGTCCCTTTAACTACTCAAGCTCGACGCGGTCGCCGTAGTCGGGCGCATCGACGCGCCAGCCGTAGCGTTCGCGTATGCGCTCGGCCATCGCGCGGGCTGCCTCCGGTTCGCCGTGCGTGGTGAAGGAGCGGCGGGGCGGCGTCGGGAGCGGTTCGAGCCAGCGCAGAACCTCCTTCCAGTCGGCGTGCGCGGAGAGCCCGCCGATGCGCACGACGTGACAACGCACAGGCACGTTCTGCTTCATCACGCGCACTTCCCTCTCGCCGTCTAGCACGCGCCTTCCGGTTGTTCCGGCCGCCTGATAGCCGACGAAGACGACCGTGGCGCGCGGGTCGGGCAGGATGCGGACGGCGTGATGAAGGACGCGCCCGCCCGTCATCATGCCTGACGCGCTGATGATGATGCGCGCGCCGCGCTCCTCGTTGAGACGCTTCGACTCCTCGCGCGAAGAGGCCGTCACCATCGAGTGCGTGCGCAAAGGGTGTCGGCGCTCGTCGAGCAGCCCGACGTACTCCTCGTCGTGCTCCTCCTTGCGCTGGTGATAGGCTTGCGTCGCCTGCGCGGCCATCGGCGAATCGACTCGGACGGGAAGGATGGGGATGCGCTTCTCGTCTTCGAGCTCGCGTATGTGATAGACGAGTTCCTGCGTGCGGCCGATGGCGAAGGCCGGGAAGAGTATCGGGCCGTCGCGCTCGATTGCTTCATTGATGACGCGCGCGAGGGCGTCCTTCGGGTCTTCGGGGTCGTGCAGGCGGTCGCCGTAAGTTGACTCGACGAGCAGGTAGTCGCACGCGGGCGGCGGGTCGGGGTCTTTGATAATCGGCTGGTCGTAGTGGCCGAGGTCGCCGGAGAAGAGAACCTTGCGCCCCGCGCCGTCCGCGCCCGCGCCCGCAACGTCGAGCAGCACGAGACTTGAGCCGAGGATGTGACCGGCGACGCTGAAAGATGCGCGGACGCCCCGCGCCACCTCGACGCCCTCGGTCTTGTTCGGCGACGGGACGAGGAGCTTAAGCGCACGGCGCGCGTCCTCTTCCGTGTAGAGCGGGAGCGCGGGCTTGTGTCGCGTCAACTGATGCCGGTTGCGGTAGTCGGCCTCCTCCTCTTGCAGGCGAGCCGAGTCCGGCAGAAGCAACTTCAACAAGTCTGCCGTCCCGCGCGAGCAATAGACGGGCTTGTCGTAGCCGAGCCTAACGAGTCGCGGCAAGTATGCCGTGTGGTCAACGTGCGCGTGCGTGATGACTACGGCGTCGAGCGCGCGCGGGTCAAACGGCGGGTCTTCCCAATTCCTCTCCCGCAACTCCCGCGGCCCCTGAAACAACCCGCAATCAACCAACACACCCACCTTGCCCGACTCGACGAGATACTTCGACCCCGTCACCGTCCCCGTGCCACCCCAGAACGTTAGAGTTGCCATTATTAAATTTACCCGGCGAGTGCGACGACCTTTTCGGCGGCGTCCTGCATGCCGCTGGCGACGGTGAAGTTCATGCCGGACTCGGAGATGAGGCGTCGGCCCTCTTCGACGTTCGTGCCTTCGAGGCGGACGACGACGGGGACTTTGACGCCGAGCGTCTTGGCCGCCTCGATGACGCCGCGCGCGACCATGTCGGTGCGGACGATGCCGCCGAAGATGTTGATGAGGACGGCGCGGACGTTCTCGTCGGCGAGCAGGATGCGGAAGGCCGCTTCGACGCGCTCCTGCGACGCGCCGCCGCCGACGTCGAGGAAGTTGGCGGGCTCGCCGCCCGCGAGCTTGATGATGTCCATCGTCGCCATCGCCAGCCCCGCGCCGTTGACCATGCAAGCGATGTTGCCGTCGAGCTTGATGTAGTTGAGGTCGAACTTCGACGCCTCAATCTCCAAAGGCTCTTCCTCGTGTAGGTCGCGCAAGGCGAGGAAATCTTGATGGCGGTACATGGCGTTGTCGTCGAAGTTGACCTTGGCATCGAGCGCCATCAGACGCCCGTCCTTCGTCAGAAGAAACGGGTTAATCTCCATCAGCGAGGCGTCCATCTGCTCGTATGCGCTGTAGAGCGACTGCATGAACTTGACGGCTTGGTTGACGAGCGGCGCGGGCAGTCCTAACCCGAAGGCGAGTTTGCGAGCTTGGAAGGCGCGGAAGCCGACCGCCGGGTCAATCGTCTCTTTGAGAATCAGCTCGGGCGTGTTGGCGGCGACCTCCTCGATGTCCATGCCGCCCGCCGACGAGGCCATGAAGACGTTCCGGCCGCTCGCGCGGTCGAGCACGACGCCGAGGTAGAACTCCTTATCAATCGGCAGCCCTTCCTCTATCAAAAGCACGCGCACCTCGCGCCCCTCGGGGCCGGTCTGGTGCGTGACGAGTTTCATGCCGAGCATCTGGCGTGCGATGTCGCGCGCTTCGTCCGCGGACTTGGCGAGCTTAACGCCGCCGCCCTTGCCGCGACCGCCCGCGTGTATCTGCGCCTTGACGACGACGACCTCCGTGCCCAACTCCTTCGCCGCGTGATAAGCCTCCTCGGGCGAGCGCGCGACGAGCCCGCGCGGGACGGCGACGTCGTAACGCTTCAAAAGCTCTTTGCCCTGATACTCGTGAATCTTCATCGTCTGACCTCGGCGCGGACGGCCCGCGCTGAGAAGCGCGCCCGAGTCCGCGAGAATAGAATGTTTGCAGTGGAGCGCGAGCAGTTTATCCGCACCCGCGCGCCGCCCGCAAGGCGCGTGCGCGCTTTCTGGAAACGCGGGGCGATTGGGCCTCTGTTATTGCCAAACAGACGAGGCCGAGGAGTCCGAGAGATGTCGATAGCCCTGACGTTACTCTTCGCGGCCGTGCTCTACGCGCGCACCGCACCTATGAACGCGGCACGTTCATAGGAAGGCGAAATTAAAAATGTAAAATGCAAAAGTGGGAAGGCGGACGGCCCTCCTAACTTTTGCCTTTTACCTTTTTACTTTCGCCTTCCTCTGTTGCCTGTCTCACGCAAACAGGCTAAGTTCTCTCTCGCTCGAACTTCCGCCGCGAGCGCAGGCCGGGGCGCGCACGCGGACGCAGAGTAAGGAGGACTCCGATGAGCGAAGTCGTCGTCACGTCCCTCTCGAACTTGCAGAACGAGGTGCGCTACGGCGACGGCGCGCGCTTCACGAGCGACGAGCCGCAGACGCTCGGCGGCGACGGCGCGGGCCCAGACCCTTACGCCCTGCTCCTCGGCGCGCTCGGCAGTTGCATCTCGATGACCGTCACGCTCTACGCGCGGCGCAAAGGCTGGCCCGTCGAGCGCGTCACCGTGCGTCTGCGTCAGCAGCGCATACACGCGCGCGACTGCGCCGAGTGTGAGACGAAGACGGACGGCTTCGTCCACCGCATCGAGCGCGCCGTCGAGATCGAGGGCGACCTGACCGACGAGCAGCGCGCGCGCCTTCAGGAGATTGCGCACAAGTGCCCCGTCCACAAGACGCTCACGTCCGAGATCGTCGTCGCCGATTTAAAAGACTAAAGGCCCGCTTGATGAAAAGACCGCTCTTCGTCCTGACACTTACGCTCGCGCTCGCCATCGGCCAGTCGGCCTGCCGCGACTCGGGGCAACAGAACAACTCCGGCCCGTCGGCGCAAGGCTCGCCGACGCCCGCCGCGCAGGCGGGCGTCGCCCCCGAAGTCGTCGCGAAGTATGAAGAGGAGGCGCGGCAGAACCCGCAAGACCCGAACGCGCACTTCAACCTCGGCCACATCTACTTCGCGTCGGGCAAACACCGCGAGGCCATCGAGGAGTACAAGCAAGCCATCGCCGGCGACCCGAAAGACGCCGAGGCCCACTTCCGTCTCGGCAACGCGCACCACGCGCTCGGCGAGCACTCGGAGGCCGCAGAGGCTTACCGGCGCGCCGTCGAGTTGCAACCCGACCACGCCGACGCGCAGTTGATGTTGAGCGAGGCGCTGGCGAAGATGGGGCGCGCCGACGAGGCGGCGCGGGCGCGCGAGGTGGCGGCGCGTCTGCGTCCGAGCCTGCGCGGCGACGAGTTGGCCGCGCAGGGCAAACTCGCCGAGGCCGTCGAGGAGTACAAACGGGCCGCCGCGTCGAACGCGAAGGACGCCGAGCTGCTCTACCGTCTCGGGAACGCGCACCTACGACTCAACCAGAACCGCGAGGCGGCCGACGCATACCGTCGCGCCCTGCGCGCCGACCCGAAACACTTGAACGCTCACTTCAACCTCGGCAACGCCTACGACCGTCT
>DASUNL010000139.1:0-2022 GCA_036277175.1 Pyrinomonadaceae bacterium
ACGCTCCGGTATCCGGGAGGCAACTGCCCCACCGCCTTATCCAACGCGATCCTATCGACCACGGGCATCCGCGACGGGTCTTCCGTCCCTTGGACGACCTGGACGGGCGTGTCGCCGTCGTCGGTGGTCTGCTCCATCCGCACGCCCTTGCGCCGGAAGTGCATCAAGACTTGGTTCACGGTCAGCCGGTGGAGCCACGTCGTAAACGCCGATTCGCCCCGGAAACTACCGACCTTGCGGAAGAGCTGGATGAAGACCTCCTGGGAGAGGTCTTCGGCCTCGGCCGGGTTCTGCGTCATCCGTAGGCACAAGGAGTAGACGCGCCGGCTGTGGCGCTCGTAGAGGAGCTCGAAGGCCGCCATGTCGCCCACGGCCGACAACCGCGCCAGCTCGTAGTCCGTGGCCGGGGGCGTCACAGTGACCGACGATGCGTCGCCGCTTTTGGCGGTCGGCCAGAGGGGTAGGATAGCTGCTTCTGTCATCGGGTTCCTCAGACGCTCTTGCGCCGCTGCCAACGATCATTTACGCCCCCGGCCACTCGTCGAATCTTGAAACGGCTACCGGGCCGCCGCCGGAGGCTTCTATGCTATTAAGCAAGGGCGATGCCACGAGGAATCCTTACGGGACATACATTTAGCGGAGGTCGCGGGGGTTGGCGAAAGCCTCAATCAACCAAATGAGGCCGGGGGGAAACGAAAGCGTGTAGAGGCGCGGGGCGGGTTAGTCGGCGAGTTGGAGCGGGAAGGGGCGTAAGTTCGCGGGGCGAAGGCGCGCGGCCTCGTCAGAAGGGACGGCGAAGAAAGACTCTTCGCCCGCGCGCAGGCTGAGCGTGGCGACGCCGACGACGCGGCCGCGCATGTTGACGACGGGGCTTCCGGAACTTCCGCGCGCGAGTCGGGCCGAGATGCGTACGAGCGCGCCCACGTCCTGCGACTCCCAGACCGAGAGCGTGTGCCCGCGCGAGACAGTCCACGCGCGCCCCTGCGGGTTGCCGACGACGAAAATCTCTTCGCCCGCGCGCGCAACTGAAGGCTCGACGGCGAGCGTCGCCACGTCGCGGCAGGCGTCGCCCGTCTCCAAGAGCGCGAGGTCGCGCGCCTCACTTAAGGCGACGAGTCCCGCGACGGCGTGCGCGCGCCCGTCGAACGTCAACACCTCGACGCGCGAGGCGCGGCCGACGACGTGGAGGTTCGTGACGAGTTGACCGGGGCGGACGAAGAAGCCCGTGCCGCTCGCCTGCAAGCGCCCGCGCTCGTCGAAGCTTCGGACGACGACGACGGCGCGCTTGACGTGTTCGAGCAGGACTTCGGCGGAAGGCGTGAGGGCGACTAGAGACGGCGTGGCGGCGGTTAAGGGATGAGACGTGGCGCGCGTCGCGGGCGCGTGCGCGCTGGCGAGGACGAGCGTCGTCGCGAAGAGCAGTGAATAGAGTTGCACGAGGCGTCTTGCGCGCACGACAAAGTTCTCCCCGGCGCGTGGCCCGCCCGTGCCGACCCGCGCCTCTTAACAACCGCGCTCTTCTTCCGTGTGAGAAGAGAAAGAGGTCGAATCGGGCGGCGATTCCAGAGGGCGCGCACCTGTTCGTGTAGGAGCGGGCGCGAGATTGTTTTGTGACTGAACAAAAAGAAGTTAGGCGGGCTTTCCTGTACGCTTCGGGGGCGGTCAAACTGAATATTGACAGGCGCGCGCGCGGGGCTTAGAATCAATCCCACTTGGACAACTTAGAGGGAGGCTGTACACGCACTTTCCCTAACAACTTGGGATTGAAAGCGTGCGTAGAATCTAACACTCGATTCTCTACAGTGCGTCGGTGACTTAAGCACCGCCTCCGAAAATTTGGGACGGACTTCCGACCCAGCACACGCCCCACACAGAGCTTTACAGTCCTGTGCGGGGCGCTGGTGTATCTGGCCTCGACTCACCTCACGTAAATCGGATTCGACACTATCCAAGGGTTCTCAGTGAGCGGCGCGCCCAGACGGTCTAGATAGACCTCGACGCGGTAGACGCCGCGCGCGTTGA
>DASUNL010000140.1:0-15499 GCA_036277175.1 Pyrinomonadaceae bacterium
ACTGACGCCGACGCGCGCGCCCGACTCATCGAAACTCTAAACGAGCGAAGGCCCGAGGCACTCGACGGTGTCTCGGGCCTTTCGGCGCGTCGTGCGTCTCTGACGACTTCAGTGCGGGAGCTTCTGGCCGCAGAAGGGGCAGTACGTCCACTTGGCCGAGACGCCCGCGCGGCAGCGAGGGCAGTCGGCGGGGCGCGTCAGCGCGTCGAAGGGCGTGCGCCAGTTGAACGAAGCCTCTTTGAAACGGCCGCCGGGCTTGAGGACGAGCGTGAGGATGTCCTTCTGCGAGGTCTCGACAATCTTGCGGCCCGCGCGCGTCGAGGAAGGGAAGACGAGGACGTGCATGTTGCGGCTGAGTTGCCCGCCGTCGTCTTGGATGACGTTCCGCATCACGGCGAGCAGCGCCGAGATTTTCGGCGGCACCGAAGTCAGCGCCGCGACCTCCGAGCCGTCCGCCAATTTCAGCACCGCGCGCGAGCGCAGTTCCGCCTCGGTTGCGAAGACCTTCGTCCCGTCGGGCTGCTCGAACTCGCTCTGGATGACCAAGGGGATGTAGTCGCGCATGAAGCCCATCTCGCGCTCCATCGAGGCGCGGTCGCCCGTCCCGTCGGAGAGCGCGACGGCGACGAAGAACTCGTAGGGGAACCAGATGGCGAGGTGCGTCTGGTCGCCCTCGAAGTGGAAGCCCATCACCTCTTTGGTGAACGCGCCGAGGTCGACGCGCGGCGCGGCCTGCGGCGGCGGCGGCGGCGGCGTGGACGCCTGTTGCGCGTAAGTGCCGACCATTGGTATGAGCATGAGCGCCACGACGAGCGGCGCGGCGAGGTGAGTCAGGAGTCGAGCTTTCATGTCCGTCCTCCGGCGGGGGCGAGTTAGGGCGAGCGAGACTCTTATAAACCACTCGGCGCGAACTTCACAACGCCCGCGCGTGCGGTCGTCAGCGCGGGCGGCCGCACACGCTTCGCCCGTCACGGCGTCGGCGCGTCGGCGGACTTGAGGGCGTTAAAGAGGAGCGGGTAGGTCGCGAGCGTCTGCGCGCGGTACTGCGGGCGGAAGCCGAAGAGTATGACGCGGCCGCGGCCCAAGCCGACCTCGACGAGCGCGGCCCGCCCGCGCAACTTCTCTTCGCCGAGGAGCCAGCCGGAGAGCAGAGGGTTTCCGCTCTGCGGGTAGCGCGCGATGACGCGCACGCGCCGAAGCTCCAAAGGGTCGCTCACCATCTCGAAGACTGGCGACTCTTCGACCCACGCCACCGACTCGCGCGGCATCCCGACGGCGACGGGGTGCGTCGTGTCGACGATGATTCTCAAGATAGAGCCGGGCACGTAGAACTCCGTCCGCTTCCATTCGGCGGCGGCGTTTCGCAGGGGCAGCTTCAACTGCTCGATGGCGAAGTTCGATGCGTTGTTCAGACAGACGAGCGTCCCGCCCTGCTCGACGAACTCGCGCAGAGCACGCACTCCTTCGTCGCCCAAGCCGCCCGTCAGCTCGTCAGGCATCGTGCCCTTGCGGTGGCCTTCGAGAATCGAGCGCGCCGACTGGTCTGGGATGACGACGACGTCGAACTTCGCGCGCAGGTTGCCCGCGCGCACGTCGGCGTCCTTCACGGTCTGAAACTTCGGCGCGTCCTCGACCTGCTCCTCGAAAATCCAGCGCGTCCAGCCCTCGTCCATCGAAGGCACGTGCGACTGATAGAGTCCGACGCGCGCGCGCGCGGGTTGCGGCGCGGCGTCGCCGAAGGACGTGGCGGGCGCGCCCTCGCCGGGGGCGGAGAGCGAAGGCGCGAAGACTTGAATCGGGCGGGCGTTGAGCTTGCCGACGGTGCGGACGGGCGCGTAAGTAGGCTCGACCTCGACGTTCATCAGGAGCGGCAGCGTGTGCGCCGTCACGTCGTAGGGCGCGATAGGGTTGCCGGAGGCGTCGCGCAGGTTCGGGTAGCTCTGCGCTTCGAGCATGGCCTTGGCGAACGAGCCGTAAGGCTGCGACATGCTGACGAAGACCTGCGAGTCGGGCGGCCACTCGTCGCGCCTCTGCCCCGTCAGACGCCCGCCGGCGACGCGACGCCACTCGACCCCGCCGCGCTCCAACACGTCGAGCAGCGCCATGCTGCCGCCGCCCATCCTGACCTTGAAACCGCTCAGCTCGCCGCGACGACGCGGGCGCACGGCCTCTTTACCGATTGCGTAGAAGCGACGCAGCCAACGCTCGCGGTTGTCGGCGGCGTGGAGCATTAGTTCCTCGGCGGCCGTCGTCATGTATCGTGTGATGTCGCGCAGCGTCCAGTCGCCGCCGGGCCACACCTCGGGGAAGTTGGGCGAGGGTTTTTTCGGGTCGTAGTTGTCGTCGCTTGACGCGCGCAAGTTCTCGAACTTGACGCTCGTCGGCGTGGCGATGCGCGCCGAAGCTGTCTCGGAAAGTATTCGCGCGCCGCCGTGGTAGTGCGAGTAGGCGCGCGCCGGAGTCCATGCGTCGTAGATGGCGTCGGTGACGATGCCCTTGAAGCCTCGGGCGCGCATCCGCGCGGCGACGTGCCGGCCGAGTTCCGTGTAGCCCTCGACGAGCTGCGCGGGCACGTTCGGCTCGACCGGCTTCATGTAGGGCGGGAGGAACAGGCGCGCGCTCGCCGCGCCCATCTGGTGTATGTCATGGACTATCTGCGGATGCCAGACGTTGTGAATCTTGTCGACGGTGAGTTGCGTCTCCGCTTGCGTGAAGGCGTACCAGTCGCGGTTGTTATCGTGGCCGATGTACTTGTGATAAAGCTCGGGCGGCGCTGTCCCCTCGTAGGGCGTGCCGAGCGTGCGGTCGTACCAGCGTTTGACGATGTCGACGCCGTCGGGGTTGAGCGACGGGACGAGGAGCACAATCGTCTCGCGCAGAATCTTTCGCACCTCGGGGTCGTCGGACGTGGCGAGGCGGTGCGCGATGAGAGTCGAAGAGAGCGTCGAGCCGACTTCGGTGGAGTGAATGCCGCAGGTGATGAGGACGACCGTGCGACCGCGCGCGACGAGCGCGGCGGCCTTGCGGTCGGCGTTGCGGCCGAGCAGGCGCGGGTCGGCGAGCCGACGCTGGATGTCCTTAAACTCGTCGAGCCGCGCGAGGTTCTCGGGCGCGCTGATGGTCGCCAAGACGAAGGGCGCGCCCAACGTCGTCCTGCCCAACTCCTCGAAGCGGACGCGCGGGCTCGCCGCGTCGAGCCGCCGGAAGTACTCGACGATTGACTGCCAACTGGCGAGCTTGCGGTCGTCGCCGGGCCGGAAGCCGAGCACCTCCTCGGGCGCAGGGATGGAGCGCGCCGCCTGCTGTGCGACCGAAGACGGCGCGGGGCGCGACGGCGGTACGGTCGCGCGCATCGCGGGCGCGGCCGAGCGTGATGCGGGCGCGGGAACTGCGCGCGGGGTCTGCGCCGCGACCGAAGAGGGCGCGGGGAGGAAGAGCGGCAGGGAGAATGCGAGGGCGAGAGCGCGTCGGTTCATCACGTCATGAACTCCGTGTTGTTAGGAAGCAGGCTTTAGGTTGTCGGCGCGTTGAGCGTCAAGTGTAGCACGGGCGGGGCGTCGCCGACGCGCTGCGGGCGCGAGGGCCGCGCGCGGCCGCGTCGAAGTCCTTGCGCGGCCGCGCGCGGCGCGTGTAAAGTAGCGCCGTTCCCTTAAGCGCAAGCCCCGTCCATACCAAACCAGAACAGCAGTCGGAGGACTTCCCAATATGGCTACCACCGTGGATGTCACGAGGCCGGATGTCGTTGACGAGGTGCATGTGCCTCTGGCCGAGAGCCACGTCGTACACAAGCCCTTCATCAGCGCCGACCAAGTCCTGCCGGAGTTCACGCCGCGCGCGATCATCGTCGGGGCCATCCTCGGCATCATCTTCGGCGCGTCGAGCGTCTATCTGGCGCTCAAGGTCGGACTGACGGTCTCGGCCTCGATTCCCATCGCCGTGATGTCCATCTCGATCTTCCGCGCGCTCGGCCGCACCTCGATTCTGGAGAACAACATCTCGCAGACGACCGGCTCGGCCGGCGAAAGTATCGCCGCCGGCATCGTCTTCACGATGCCCGCGCTCCTGATACTCGGCTACGACCTCGACATCCCGCGCATCACGATGGTCGCGCTCCTCGGCGGCTGGCTCGGCGTGCTCCTGATGATTCCCTTAAGGCGCGCGCTCATCGTGCGCGAGCACGGCAAGCTCGTCTACCCGGAGGGGACAGCCTGCGCCGAGGTGCTCGTCGTCGGCGAGAAGGGCGGCACCGACGCGAAGACCGTCTTCACGGGCTTCGGCGTCGCCTTCCTCTACTCGCTTTTGATGAAGGGCGCGAAGCTGTGGCACGGCGAGCCGTCGAAGACCATTAACGGCTATCAGGGGGCGACCGTGGCGGCCGACATCTCGCCGGAGCTTCTGGGCGTCGGCTACATCATCGGGCCGCGCGTGGCGGCGATGATGCTCGGCGGCGGCTTCCTCTCGGCGCTGGTGCTCATCCCGATGGTCAAGTTCTTCGGCTCGGGGTTCGAGGGCGCGCTCTTCCCCGTCCTCGCCTCAGACCCGACGCCGCTCATCCGCGACATGTCTTCGGGCCAGATACAGGATCGCTACATCCGCTACATCGCCGCCGGCGCGGTCGCCACGGGCGGCATCATCAGCCTCGTGCGCGCGCTCCCGACCATCATCGGCGCGTTCCGCTCCTCTTTGGGGAGTCTCGGCGGCAACGAGCGCGCGGCGCGCGCAGAGGGGCGCGTCCCGCGCACCGAGCGCGACATGCCGTTCACGTTCGTCCTCGGCGGCATCGCCGTCTTGGCCATCGCCATCTTCATCTGGTTGCAGGTGGCGGGCGCGCCCGGCAGCGGCGCGGCGATGAACGTCCTGTCGGTGCTTCTGGTAATCGTCTTCGGCTTCTTCTTCGCCACCGTCTCGTCGCGCATCACGGGCGAAATCGGCTCGTCGTCGAACCCGATTTCGGGGATGACGATTGCGACCATCCTGCTCACGTCGCTCATCTTCCTCCTGCTCGGCATGGGCGGGGCCGACACGCGCGTGTTGGCGCTTTCGGTCGGCGCGGTCGTCTGCATCGCCGCCTCGAACGCCGGCACCACGTCGCAGGACTTGAAGACGGGCTTCCTCGTCGGCGGCACGCCCGCGAAGATGCAGTGGGGACTGATGGTCGGCGTGACGACCTCGGCGCTGCTCATCGCGTGGACGCTCAACTACCTCAACAACTCTTACACGAACCTCCTGCCGCGCCACTACCCGAACTACGTGGCGCGCGTGAGCCCCGAAGACCCGCGCTGGGAGTCGGGCAACCTCCACGGCGCGGAGCTGCCCGGCGGCCCTTACTTCCTCCACCGTCTCCCGATTGACGAGACGGTCGCCGACCCGTCCGCGCCGGACGGACAGATGACCATCAAGTCGGGGCAGTACCTCGTCAACCAGCAGGGCGAAATCTTCTACCGCATCAACTCGGGCGTCGGCGGCGAGCGCGTCGCCATAACGAGCGAGGAGCTACCGCCGACCCCGCTCGTCGCGGGCGGCAACGTCGAAATCAAGGGCAAGGCGCGCGGGCTCGACAACCAGATTTACAACGTCGCCACCGTCACCGAGGGCGAGGGCGAGACCAAGCGTACGAAGACCTTCTACGTCGACGACGCTGGCGCGGCGAGGTACGCCGAGGTGCAGACGGGGGCGGCCTCGAAGTTCGACGCGCCGAAGGCGCAACTGATGGCCGTGCTAGTCGACGGCGTGCTGACGCAGAAACTCCCGTGGTCGCTCATCCTCATCGGCGCGTTCATCTCTATCCTCTTGGAGATTGTCGGCATCTCTGCGCTGCCGTTCGCCGTCGGCATGTATCTGCCGTTCGCCACGTCGGCCACCATCTTCGTCGGCGGCGCGGTGCGCGCGCTCGTCGAGCGCGTGTCGCGCGGCAAGCGCACACTGGCCGAGGAGGAGAGCGGGCCGGGCGTGCTCTTCAGCTCCGGCCTCATCGCGGGCGGGGCCATCTGCGGCCTGCTCCTCGCCATCCCGCAGGGACTCGGCGACGAGCGGCTGCCCGGCCCCATCAGCGGCTTCCTCAATCTCGGCAAGAGCCTCGGCGGCTTCGCCGAGTCGAGCGCCGTCGCGCTCGTCTTCTTCGGGATACTCTCGCTGATACTCTACTACGTCGGTCGCTACGGGCTGACGGGCAAGCGTTCGGAGAACATCCCCGCGCCGCCGCCGCCGCCCGTCACGGGCGGCAGATAGACGCCGCGCGCGAGTCCTGAAGCCGACCGAGCTTTAGGACTCGCGCGCATCTGCTTGACGCCCCGAACCGGCGGGTGGAAGAATGCTTGACCGCGAGCGAACTTCTCGACGCTCGCGGTCAAGTTTTTTTTAAAGTCTTCCCGGCCGAACGAGGCCAAGAACCCCGCGCCCCCCTCCCGAAGAATTTATGGAATCCGAACCCACACGCACGCGCCGCCGCGAGGCGGCCGTGCCGCTCGTCCCGATGCTCGTCGCCTCCGTCTGCCTCGCCGCCGTCACGCTCGTCTTCGGCGCGCGGGCGCAGGAGAAGACCGAGGAGCCGAAGTCGGTCGTCACCGGCCGCGCCGTCTACGGGGAGACCGACCGGCCCGTGCGGCGCGCGAAGGTGATGCTCTTGACGGTGGACGGGCGCGGGCCGGAGTACAACGGCCTGACGAACGAGCGCGGCGAGTTCCGCATCGCGAAGGTTCCGCCGGGCGAATACATCGCGGCGGTCGACGCGCCCGGCGTCATCTCGCCGGTCAGCTACCTGTCAATCGGCGAGGTGGAGGAGACGCCCAACCTGAGCGAGGTCGTCAAGCACTTCGAAACCATCAGCATCGACGGGAAGGGCGCGCGCGAGTTGACGGTGCGCGCGCGGATGGGCGCGGCCGTCGGAGGGCGCGTCACCTACGCCGACGGCGACCCCGCGCCCGGCCTCATCGTCCACGTGCTGCGCAAGACGGGCGGCCGGTACGCGAAGACGCTTCTGGGGCTGAACGTCAGCACGCTGGTGAGCGCGCGCACGGACGACCGAGGCGTGTTTCGCGTCGCGGGACTCCCGCCCGGCGAATACGTCATCGGCGTCTCGGAGGCGGCCGACCACGACGAGGAGGGAAACCGGCGCGAAGCCGACTACACGGGGCCGCTCTCGATGCTTGAGCTTTTCGGCCGGCAACTCCTGACGACCTATCACCCGTCGGCGTGGACGATGAAGGAGGCGACGGTCGTCAAGGTTGACGGCGGCGACGAGCGCGAGGGCGTCGACATCGTCATCGCCGAGCGCGCGACGCGCGTCGTCGCGGGCCTCGTGCGCGGGCGCGGCGACAAGCGCCCCGTTCGACGCGCCCGCGTCGTCCTCGCACGCAGGGATGGCGAGAGCGCGGCCACGGACGCCATCAGCATGCCGCCCCTCGAAGAGATGGGGCGGCCCGGCGTGTGGGCCGACGCGCAGGGGCGCTGGAGTCTCAAGAACATCCCCGACGGCGCTTACACGCTCCACGTCAGGCCGCCCGAATCTTACGAGGACAACGCGGAGTCGTACGCGAGCGCGAACGCGAACATGAACGTGAACATGGGCGTCAACATGAGCGGCAACATGAACGCTGCCCCCGCGCCGCGCCCGCTCAGGAAGTACACGCCCGCGCGCATCGACATCGAGGTCTCGGGCGGCGACCTGCTCGACGTGTCGGTCGAGCTGCCCGAGGGCGCGCAAATCTCCGGGACGGTCGCGTACGAGGGCGACAATCCGCGGCCCAGTTACGGGCACATCTTCGCGTCGAGGGCCGACGTGACGCCGGCCGAGTCGCGCTGGAGTGGGTCGGCCGGGAGCGCGACCTTTCACGGAGACTCCTTCACCATCGACGGGCTGAAGGCGGGCAGGTACTTCATCCACGCGAGCCTGCCCGACAGGGGCGAGGGCATGTTCTACGTCAAGTCGCTCACGTGGCGCGGCCGCGACCTGTTGCGCGAGCCGCTCGAAGTCGGCGACGGCGCGACGGTCGAGGGCGTGAGCGTCGTCTTCGCCGGCGACGCGCCGACGCTGCGCGTGCGCGCCGTCACGGACGGCGACAAGCGCCCCGCGCGCGGCGCGCTCGTGCTCATCGCGCCGCCCGAAACGACGGCGACCGCCGCGAGCCACCCGCGCCTCTTCAGTTGCACCACGGGCAACGACGGCACGTGCTTCGTCACGGTCGCGCCGGGCGACTACGCCGTCGTCGTCATGTCGTCGCGCGCGGGGTCGCCCCGTCCGAGCGCCGAAGAGATGGCGCGACGCTGGGCCGGGGCGACGCGCGTCTCGCTGCGCGCCGGGGAGACCGAGACCGTCGAGGTCGTCGCGAAGGGGAACTAAAGATGCGCTCGGTGTAGAAAATGGCGGCGCGGCTCGTGTAATATCGTGTCGGCGTCGCACTTTTCACACCCGCGCCGCCGCGAGGATTAACCGCTCAATGAGAATTCGCCGAGTCCGCACGTCGCACGGCCCCTCCGCCTCACTCTTCATTCTGACGCTCGCGCTCGTCGCTTTCGCGAACGGCGCGGCGGCGCTTCCGCATGCGCGGACGCAGGCGCAAACGCAACAGCAGCAGACGCCGACGGAAGTGGTGCGCGAGCACTACCGCGCGATGCGCGAGCGTCGCTACCGCGACGCCTTCGCGCTGACGGTCTACGGGCCTGCGTTCGAGAAGTTGAAGGAGGACGAGCTGGCCGAGCTGCAACCTGATTTCGAGCGCGTCGCCTCGGCCATCCCCGCCGACATCGTGACGACCGGCGAGCAGATTAGCGGCGACGAGGCCACGGTCTTCCTCAAGCTCGGCACGGACGCCGAGCCGAAGATTGAGCCGGTGTCTCTTTTGCGCGAGCGCGGCGGCCCGTGGGTGCTAGGCAATCGCAACGACGCGGAGGCCGTCAAGAAGAGCGGCAAGAAGTTCTTCTTCGAGACGCGCATCGAGGTGCATCACGCGGAGGTCGAGGCGATGCTCCGACGCATCCAGACCGTCGAGGCCATCTATGCGTCGCAGAACTCGGGTCGCTTCGGCGACCTGCAACAGCTAGTCTCGGCCGGACTCGTCCCGGCCGACATCCTCGCGACCGACTCGACCGGCTACCGCTTCCGCGTCCAGACCGTAGACGGCGGGAAGTCTTACGCCGCGTGGGCCGAGCCGGCGCGCTACGGGCGGACGGGCCGCCTCTCCTTCTACGCCGACGCCACGGGGCTGCGCAAAGATGACAAGGGCGGGAAGCCTTTGAAGAAGTAGGCCGCGCGAGGGGGGCCACACGTGCCGGAACTGCTGCGCTCCATCGCGGGCCGCCTGCGCCACTTGGTCGGCGACCGCCGACGCGCGCCGCGCCACCACGTGCGTCTGGCCGTCGTCGTCTCGCTGCTCGAAGAGCGCGCGGGCGCGCCGCCGACGCTCGCCGGCCACACGCGCGACGTGAGCGCGTCGGGCCTCGGCGTCGTGCTGCCCTCAATTCGTGTCGGCGAACGCTACCTCGCGGGCGAGGGGCAGACCCTTCGCGTCGTCTTGCGCCTGCCCGACGCGCAGACACGTCTCTACGCGACCCCCGTCCGCTACGAACGACTCGACCCCGAAGGCACGGAACAGGGCTACCTCATCGGCCTCCGACTCACCGGCGGAGACGAGCGCGACCGCGCGGCCTTCGACGACTACATCAAAACGCTCGACAAGTAACTGTTGACTACTTGAATTCCAGCCAGCCGAATTTTTCGGGGACGTGGAAGGAGGGTTCGGGGGCGTGCGTGGGTCGCCACGCGAGGTAGCCGCGCTCGGGGTCTCGTCCGACGGCGCGGTAGAGGTTCGCGCGCCAACGCTCGCCCGCGCGCGGCGCGGCGTCGCGGCCGAAGGCGCTCCAAGGGATGCGCATCGCGACGTTGACGCGGCCCGCTTCGACGCGCGCCGCCGCCTCCATGCCGGAGCGATAAAGCCAGTCGGTCTCGCGCCCTTCCGACCGCCAGTAAATCGCGAGGTCGAGCCACTCGCCCGTCGGCGCGGCCTCGAACTCGAAGTAGCGTTCGGGCGCGTCAGGCGCGACGAAGATTTCGCACACGTCGCGATCCCACAGCCCCAAGCTCTTCTCCGCGAATTGCGGCGCGTCGCTCACGACGAGCGGCTCCTCCTGCCTGCACACGAAGAGCACCGAGAGCGCCGACGCCGACCACACGACGCGCGCCTCCGCCTGCCTCGACTCCGGCGCGACCTCGCCCGACCAGTAGCGCGCGATTCGCACCGCACGCGCCCGCGCCCAAGCCTCGTGCCCGAAATCCGAGACGCTAATCTCCTCTTCGACGCCTAACGCCTCCACCACGTTTTCGAGTTCGTCGCTCAACGTCACGCGCTCAGTACAGACCCTTTATGAGCCCGCCGTCAACTTGAAGCGTCACGCCCGTGATGTATGACGCGCGCTCGGACGCGAGGAAGGCGACGGCAGCCGCGATCTCTTCTGGGCGCGCGAGGCGTCTCATGGGAATCTCGCGCGTCCATGACTCGATGACCTCTTCTTTAGTCGTGCCGCGCAGGCGCGCGTCGCGCTCGGCGTGCTCGGCTTGCTTCTCCGTGAGCGTCGTGCCGGGCGCGACGTTGTTGACGGTGACGCCTTCCGGGGCGACTTCGGCGGCGAGCGTCTTGGCCCAACCGGTGAGTCCCGCGCGCAGGGTGTTCGACAGAAGGCGTCCCATGATGGGCTGCTTGGCCGAGGTCGAGGTGATGTTGATGAAGCGGCCCCAACGCTGTGCGCGCATCTCCGGGATGACGAGGCGCGCGAGGCGGACGGCCGAGAGCGTCGTCAGCTCGAAGGCGCGACGGTAGGCGTCGAGGTCTGCGGCGTCGAACGTGCCTGCGGGCGGGCCGCCCGCGTTCGTCACGCAGATGTCTATGCGACCCGCGCGCTCGCGCGCAAGCTCGACGAAGCGTCGCATGTCTTCGTCGCTCGTCACGTCGGCCGCGACGCCGGCCACGCGCGCCCCCGTCTCGCGCGCGATACTCTCGGCCGCACGGGCGGCCCGCGCCTCGTCGCGCGAGCAGAGGAAAACGTGCGCGCCCTCGCGCGCCAGCTCGCGAGCGACGGCGAGGCCGAGCCCCGCGGAGGCGGCGGCCACGAGCGCGACGCGGTCTTTCAAGCCTAAGTCCATGGACGACTCCGTTGTCGGCCTTCGTCGCGTCAGTCCTGCGGAGGGAGCGCGGCGAGGCAGAGGTCTAAGAGGCGCGCGGGGTCTTCGTCGTGGAAGATGCGCGAGCGCGTGCGCTTTTTGAAAGTCTGCAAGAGGCGCGGCACTTCGTCGGCGACGCCGCCCGTGCCCGCGAGACAGCCGATGACGCGCCCCTCGTCGTGCGCGATAGTGAACTCGTTGAGCGCGCCCACCGAGCCGCGCACGAAGAGCACGACGTCCGACGAGCGCACGAGCACGACGTTGCGGCCCTTGAGTCCGAAGCCCGTGTAGATGATTAAGTCCGTGCCCTCGACCGGGTAGCCGAAACGCTCGCGGTGCTCACGCTCGTCCGAGGCGGGCGAGACGCCGACGTGGAGCGCGCCCCCCTCACGCGCGGCGCGGCCGACCAAGTGCGGCAGTCCCGTCGTCGCGCCCGTCAGCACCGACGCCCCGCGCGCGGCGACGGCGCGTCCCAACTCTTCGGCCTTCTCGCGCAGGCTCTCCAACACGCCTTCGGGCAGCGTGTCGTCAGCCGAACCCATGACGCCGACTTTAACTCTCATTTAACTTCTCAGCCTCCTCCGCCCGAGGCGCGATGATAGACGAAGGCGGCGCGTCCCACCAACGCTCGGTCGCGAGCCAGACGACGCCGGGCAGGAGGAAGATGAGGCCGACGCCGACGGCCACGGCGCGCGGCGAGAGGCCGAAGCGGTCGAGCGCCTCGCCCGTCGCGTAGTTCGAGGCGGCGAGCGTCAAAGTCAAAAGCGTCATCTCGGCGGCGAAGACGCGCCCGCGAAACTCGTCGGCCACCGCGTCCTGCAAGAGCGTCGTCGAGAAGACCCACAGGATGCTGCCGCCCATGTGCGCAAACGCGAGCACGACGAGCGCGAGGTAGAAGTTCGTCGTCGCCCCGAACAAAACGTAGAAGACGCCGCCGACGAGAAACGACAAACCTATCGCGCGTTGCATCGAGCGGCGCGTGCCGCCCGCGACGCGCGTGGCGACGAGCGGCCCGATGGCCGTGCCGATGCCGCGCGCGGCGTAGAGCACGCCGATGCCGCGCGCCGTCTCCCCGCCGACGGGGAAAACTTTGTCGCCGAAGACCGCCAGTAGCGACAACATCCCGCCGCCCAACCCCCACGCGGGCTTCGCCAGCATGAGCGCCAGCACGCGCCGGCGCGGGCGCACGTAGGCGATGCCCTCGATGGTCGCCGTCAGACCCGTCGCGCGCGCCAGCGTCAGCTTCGTCTTCGGTCGCGCGGGGCGTCGCGGCAGACGCACCGCCGCGATGAGGAGGGCCGAGCCGAGGTATGTGAAAGAGTCGAGGACGAAGGCCACGTCCGTCCCGAAGCGCCCGGCGACCTCGCCGCCGACGGCCGCGCCCAAGGTCAGCATCACCGACCAAGTGACCGACGCGATGGCGTTCGCGGGGACAAGCTCGCGCGCCGAGACGACCGAGGGGATGGCGGCCGACTTCGCCGGCTCGAAGAAGGTCGAGAGCGCGAGCTGCGCGAGCGTGAGCGCGTAGACGATCCAGAGGTGTTCGGGACGCCGCACGAAGAGGAAGCCTAAGACGACGAGCGCGCGCGCGAGGTCGCTCGCGATCATCACCGTGCGGCGGTTGAAGCGGTCGGCGACGACCCCGGCGAGCGGGCCGAGCAGGATGGTCGGGAGGAAGCGCGCGACGAGCACGAGGCCGACGGCGCGGCCCGACCCCGTCAGGCGCATGACGAGCGTGTAGACGGCGATGGTGTTGAACCAGTCGCCGAGTTGGCTGACGACCTGACCGAGCCAGAGCTGCCGGAAGTCGCGATTGCGCCGCAGAAGCTCCACGTAGCCGACGCCGCCCGCGCCGAACTCGTCCCGACTCGAATCTCCCGCGCCCGCCCCGCCGCTCAACAGCGCACCGCCGCTCACGAAGGATGAAAGAAAAGTGTTTTGAGAGTGCGCGCGCGCCGCGCCGGTTGTCAAACGCGAGGCGTGCGGTGTTAGTATCGGCGGCGACTCAAACGATGGAGCAAAAGTTTAAAGTCAGCATCGAAAGCCCGCAGAGCGGTTTCGTGTCGCTGCGCCTCGAAGGCGACGGCGGCCGCTTCGTCGCGTCCTTCTCGTGCGAGCCTTACGACTCTCTGCGCGACCTCGCGGAAGCCCTCGCGGCGCTCCTCTCCGGCGCGCAGGGCGCGCTCGTCAAGTGGAACGCAGAGCCCGCCGAGTACGACTTCCGCGTCGCCGCGCTCGCGGATGCGTTGAGCTTCAAGGTCGTGCGCTACCCGAACCACCGACGGCGCTCGGGCCGCGTCGTCTTCTCGGTCAACTGCACGCGCCTAGAGTTCTGCCAGCCCTTCTGGCGCGAGCTGCGCGAGCTGCGCAGGCGCAGCGACACCGACTGCTTCGCGCAGAACTGGCGGCACTCGTTTCCGGAAGAGGAGCTGCGCCGCCTGACGAAAGCACTCCGCGAGCATAAGAGAATCGCCGCAGGTTAAGAGAAACGCTGTTACTCGTTAAGAGAAACGCCCGCGCTTAGACGCCCTCCGGTCAGTTTCAAACAAAGCCTTCAACCTGACCTGTCACGTTGACCGCGCCGCGCGCGTGCGAGTCTCGCGCGCCGCGTCGAGGCCCTCCGCTCGTGAGTGTTTCCAGAGTTTTCAACGTTTGAAGTGGTCGGCGCGCGCGCGGCACGCGCCTTGTTAAGTCACAGCTTGCGGCTTGCAGGGTCGCTCAAGCCGAGCGACCCGCGTGCTCTCCGCACGGAGCACGTAAAGCCGCGCGCAATCTTTGATAGATGCGCCGCGAGTGGCGCGCACGACGCCCCCCCCTATTGTCGTGCGCGCCGCACCTCTCACCCCTGTAAGGCGGGCGAGTGTCACAGTCTGCCCGCCTTCTTGCCCCCACTCGCGCGTCGCCGGAGCAGCCGGCCGATTTGCTCCCGGCCTGCTGCCCCGGCGACGCCGAAACTTGAAACGCGACCTCGAAACGCGACGGCGACGACGCGCGCGGCCCGGTTCGGACAGGCCGCGCGCCCGTCTACCTGCCGCACGACTTTCTTCAGCCCTCGCACTTCTTCAGTTTTCCGAGCGCCGGAGGCCGAGCCGGGTGGGACTCATCAACATGTCGGACTACAACCGCGCGGCCCGCGTCTATTGGACGGCGGTCGTCGCGGCGGGCGCGCTCGTCGGCGCGTGGGCCTTCTGGCGCGCGCTCCACTTCACGCCGCCCGAGTGGGCGCAGTTCGCGGTGCTTTTGAGCTTCGTCGTCATCTCCAGCGCGCGCCCCATCCGCATCCCGGCGACGAACGCGAGCGTCACGGCCGGCGACTGTTTCACCTTCCTCGGCGCAATCTTCCTCGGCGTCCCGGCCGCCGTCCTCCTCGGCGCGGCCGACCTCTTCATCAGTTCACTTCGCACGACGCGACGGGCGACGAGCTGGATTGCCGCGCCCGCCGTGATGGCGCTTACCGTCTTCGTCGCCGGACAGGCTTTCTACGTCGCGCTCTCGAACTATTCGGGCATCGCGTCGAACCCCGTCGGCACGAAGACGCCGCTCGGCGTCTCGGCGCTTCTGCCGCCGCTCATCCTGATGGCGCTCGTCCAGTACTTCGTCAACGGACTCGGCGTCGCCACGCTTCACGCGCTCAAGGCGCGTCGGCGCGTGTGGGACTTCTGGCGCGCGGGCTACCTCTGGACTTCGTGGACGTTCTTCGCCGGGGCGCTCGCCGCGCTCGTCGTCTACGAGGCCATCATGAGCTTCGGCCCGCTCTACGTCGTCCTGAGCGTGCCGGTCATCGCCGCCAGCTACGGCACTTATAAAACTTACTTCGAGCGCGTCAACGAGAAGGCGCGCGAGGCCGCCGAGACGAACCGCGTCCACCTCGCGACCGTCGAGGCGCTCGCGGCCGCCATCGACGCCAAGGATCAGACGACCCATTACCACGTCCGCCGCGTGCAGATTTACGCCGGGCGCACGGGCGAACTGCTCGGCCTCACGGACGACGAGATTAAAGCACTCAAGGCGGGCGCGCTTCTCCACGACATCGGCAAGCTCGCCGTCCCCGACCACATCCTCAACAAGCCGGGCAAGCTCACAACGGCTGAGTTCGAGCGGATGAAGATTCACACGACCGTCGGCGCGCAGATTCTCGAACGGGTCGGCTTTCCTTATCCGGTCGTCCCAATCGTCCGCCATCATCACGAGCAGTGGGGCGGCGGAGGTTACCCCGAGGGCTTGCGCGGCGAGGAGATTCCGCTCACGGCGCGGATACTCTCGGTCGTCGATTGCTTCGACTCCGTGCGCGAGGAGCGACCCTACCGACGCGGCATGACGCGCGAGGAGGCGGCGAGCCTCTTGACG